>JAWLDL010000001.1:0-32548 GCA_041686675.1 Spirochaetia bacterium
GTTCCGGTTCGGGCTCGGGCGCCGGTTCGGGCTCGACCTCGCGCTCGGCCTGCGCCGGTGCGGGCTCCTCGTCGTCGCTGAACAGCATGTCGAGGCCACCGCCGGGCATGACGAACAGCACGATGACCGCTGCGAGCAGCAGAACATCCACGACGGCTAACACGATATTTATCCGAACAAGATTGCCGCGCCCCGATCCGGGCTCTCCGTTGGCCGCCACTGGCTCCTCCTCATCATCTCCATCGGCCGATAGCGTGCCGACCGTTTAACAATTTTCCGCATTTCATTATAATTGCTTTCACATTTTGATAAACACGAGTGTGAAATCAGATGGCGAATAAACCGCTCTATGTTGAAATGCCGATCGATGTGAAAACCTACGACATCGATTTCGGCGGGATCGTCAGCAACATCGTCTACATCCGGTGGCTCGAAGACCTGCGCCTGCGGATGCTCGACACCTACTTTCCGCTGAAAGGCCAGACGGAGGCCGGGTACGCACCCGTGCTTGTTCGCACCGATATTCGCTATCACCGCCCGGTGAAGCTGCATGACAAACCGATGGGAGCCATCTGGGTGAGAACGGTCGGCCGCTTCAAGGCGCACCTCGAGGGCTATATCTCGCTGAACGGCACCGTGGTGGCATCCTTCGGCCAGACCATCGTCTTCGCCGAGTTCACGACCGGAAAGCCCATTCCCCTGCCGGGGCGGCTGCGCACCCTCTACGAACGCGGAGCCCAGTGGTAGCGGACGTCGAGACACTCGCGCCCGCCTTCTACGGCAGGCCCACCCTCGAGGTCGCCACCGATCTGCTGGGAATGCTCATCGTTCGCCGCATCGACGACGAGCTCCGCATCGCACGCATTGTGGAGACCGAGGCCTACCTGCCGGATGATCCGGCTTCACACTCCTACCGCGGCCCCACGCCGCGGAATCGCGTGATGTTCGGCCCTCCGGGACGCGCCTACGTCTACCTCATCTACGGAATGCACCATTGCCTCAACACCGTCACCGAACCGGAGGATCGCGCCGGCGCGGTCCTCATCCGGGCGGCGGAACCGGTGCATGGCATCGCGGCGATGTGGCGGTCCCGTTTTCCCGAAGCCGAGGTGCCGGCCGGTCTCACGGATACCGGCGACGGGGACCGCGTCGACGACGGCGGCGACATCCACGTAGACGCCCGGCTTCTCGCGCGCGTGGCAAGCGGACCGGGGAAGCTCTGCAGCGCGCTCGCCATCCATCGCGAGAGAGAAAACGGGGTGCGGCTCGACCAGGGAGATCTCGTTATTGCCCGTCGGGTGACTGTCGGCGCACACGGCGACCCGGCGGCGACCACCTTCGAAGCGCCGGACGGGCTCGAGATTGTCGGGGATGAGCGGATCGGGATCCGCATCGGGGCCGATCGGCCCTGGCGCTTCACTGTGGCAGGGAGTCGCTTCCTCTCGAGGAAACCGGACCCGGCTATTCGCCCCCGGCGTCATCGCCCGTATCACCGGAGATGATACCGGCGATGCGCTCGAGGTCGTCGAGCGAGTAGTACTCAATCTCGATGCGCCCTTTCGAGTGCGAGCCCTTCACGACCACTTTCGTACCGAGGGTGTCGAGGAGCCTCTCCTCGAGCTCACGGAGCTCGAGGGATTTCTGCGGACTTGTTTTCTCACCGTCGGCACCTCCCGTGCCGGCGCGCCCGCGCTTCGCCGCTGCCGACGACAGCGTTCCGGCGAGCTCCTCGGCCTGGCGAACCGAGAGCGCCTCGGTCCTGATGCGCTGGGCGAGCCGCGCGCGCCCCTCCTCGGTGTCGACGGAGAGGATGGCGCGCGCATGGCCGGGGGAAAGACGGCCCTCGGCAATCTCGGCCTTGAGGTCCTCGGGCAGGCGCAGGAGCCGAAGCGCGTTGGCTACGGTGGAACGGTTGAGGCCGAGGCGCCGGGCAAGCTCATCCTGGGTGAGCGACGCGCTTTCCATGAGGCTCCGGTAGGCCTCCGCCTCGTCGATGGGGTTGAGATCCTCGCGCTGGAGGTTCTCGATGAGGGCGATCTCGAGCTTCTCTTCGTGGCTGAATCGACGTGGAAGGACCGGCACGCTGGAGAGACCCGCCCGCTGCGCGGCACGGAACCGTCGCTCGCCGGCGATGATGAGGTAGGTGCCGTCATCGGCTTCCTCGGCAAGAATGGGCTGAATAACGCCCTTCTCCCGCACCGATTCGGTGAGCTCGGAGAGGTGCTCCTCGGAGAACTGCTTTCGGGGCTGCTCGGGATTGGCCCTGAGCCGCTCCATGGGCACCGCGACGACGGAGGCTTGCCGGGTTTCCTCGTCGAGCTCCTGCCCCTGAATGAGGGCGTCGATCCCTTTCCCCAGGCGTCGTTTAGCCACGCTGCAACACCTCGTGGGCCAGTTTCTCGTAGCTGCGCGCACCGGCGCACTCCGGATCGTAGTGGTTGATGGGAACGCCGTGCGAGGGAGCCTCCGAGAGGCGGACGTTGCGCGGGATGATGGTGCGAAATACCCGCTTCCCGAAGTATCCCACGACCTCCTGCACGACATCCTGCGCGATGCGGGTACGCGAATCGTACATCGTGAAGAGAATGCCGAGGATGTCGAGCCGCGCGTTATAGGAGCTCTGCACGCGCTTAATGCTCTGAAGGAGCTGCGTAAGCCCCTCGAGGGCGAAATACTCGCACTGAAGGGGAATGATCACCTGATTTGCCGCGACGAGTCCGTTGAGGGTAAGAATCCCGAGCGAGGGCGGGGAGTCGATGAAGATGTAGTCGAACTTCTCGCGAATCGGGTCGAGGGCGCGCTGGAGGAAGTACTCCCGCTCGGCCTCCTGCACGAGCTCGATATTCGATCCGGTAAGGTTGATGCTCGAGGGGATGATCGAGAGGTTCGTGACCTTCGTTCCATGGATCGCCTGCCCGGCCGGCGCCTCTTCGTTAATGACCTCGTAGATGCCCGTGCCGTCGGTTGGAACACCGACGCTGCTCGAGAGGTTGCCCTGCGGATCGAAGTCGACGAGAAGTACCCGCCGGCCCGCGTCGGCAAGGTACGCGCCGAGGTTGGAAGCGGTCGTGGTTTTCCCCACCCCGCCCTTCTGATTTGCGAACGCGATCACATGTCCCATATCGCCCGTGAGTATAGACAAAATTCCTCTTCCTGTCATGGAAGGGTATGCGGTAGAGTGTTTCACGTGAAACATCTTCGTGTGACCGCTGCCGTCCTGGAGCGCGACGGCAGGTATCTGCTGTGCAGGAGACATCCGAACGGAGAGCTGCCGGGCAAATGGGAGTTTCCAGGCGGAAAGATAGAAGACGGCGAGAGTGAGGAGGAATGCCTCATCCGGGAGATCCGCGAGGAACTCTCGCTCGACGTCACGCCCCTTCGACGTCTCGGCGTTGTAGAGCAGGAACTGCCCGCCGGACATCTCTCACTCGTCGCCTACTGCGCGGACCCCGGGAACGGCACGCCGCAGGTCCTCGACCACGAGGAAATTGCCTGGGTTTCGCCCGGTGAGCTGCTGTCTTACGATCTTGCCACCGCAGACATCGAGATTGCCCGGTGGATCGCCGAGGACGCCTGCAAACACTAGCTTCAGAATTGGCCCCATCAGGACGAAAAACAGACTAGGTGTGATATGCTCTTGTGATCGGAGTCACAGGTTTCATCCTGATGAGAAATTTGTTAGTATATGGCGCAACGTGGTGGCGATGCCAACATAATGTGAAGGTCGGATGATGACAAAAACCGTATCAGGTGCGTTCGATTCGGAGCACAAGGCCTTGCGCTCCTTCATCGCTTCTCTTCCCAAGACCGAAATTCATCTCCATATCGAAGGCCTCGTCAGCGTGGACTCGATCTGGAGCCTGATCGAGAAGCACAAGCTCGACTTCGGGCTCAAGAGCAAGGCTGAGCTCAGAAAAAAGTTCGACGTCAAGAGCCTCGACGAGTTCATCGACCTCTTCATCAACATCGTCCAGGCCTGCTTTCTCGAAGAGGATGATCTCGATTACCTCATCGAAGACGCGCGGCACTATCTGACACGCAACAATATTCGCTACGCCGAGATCTTTTTCGCGCCGACCAAGCTCATTAAGAACGGGCTGAGCTTCGCATCCCTCGTCGATAAGCTCGACGACGGCGCGCGCAAGCTCGCCGCCGACGGTCTTCACGTGCGCTATATCGTCGACGTTTCCCGCGGCTTCGGCCTCGAGAATGCCATGCGGAACCTCGACCTCACCCTCGAGCACATGACCGATCACATCGTCGGCCTCGGGCTCGGGGGAGCCGAGCAGACCGGCCCGGCCAAAGAGTACAAGCCGGTGTTCGACAAGGCGGTAAAATCGGGCCTGAAGCTCGTGGCGCATGCCGGTGAAGACCAGGGGCCGGAGTCTGTCTGGGATACCGTGAAGCTTCTCAACGTCGCCCGCATCGGCCACGGCATCGCGGCAATCAAGGATCCGAAACTCATGGATCATCTGCGCGACACGCAGATACCGCTCGAGATCTGCCCGACGAGCAACCTCTTCACCCGAAAGTTCGCCACATCGATCGAGAACCATCCCATCCGCGCCTTCTACGATCACGGCATGTATGTCACGGTCAACACCGATGACCCCACGCTCTTCGGCGTCGAGCTCACGGACGAGTACCTGAAGCTCATCGATCACGGTATCTTTTCTGTCGGTGAGGCTATCGAGCTTATCAGAAAGGGCATCGGGGCGACCTTCCAGACAGAAGAGCACAAACAGGCAATCCTCGCCGATCTCGATGCCGTGATCGCAAACAGCACCTTCGCAAGTAAGCTCTCATCCTAGTCCCGGCTACTCCCCGTCTGCGACATCCAGGAATACCGCACCGCTCGTAGCCTCGCGGAGCTCCTCTGCGCACCGACCCACAGCGCCGGCCGGCAGCTTGCCCTCGACCCGCACGATCTCGGTGAACCCCTCGTCCCGTATCTTCGCTCCAGCGTCCCGAAGGATCTTTCGCACGGGCTCGTAGAGCTCATACGGTACCGTCACGGAGAACCCCCGCGTCTCCACGAGCTCCTCCACCGGGACACCGGCAAGCACCTCTCTGGTTGCGCCCGCGTAGGCGCGAACGAGCCCGCCGGTCCCGAGCTTCGTCCCGCCGAAGTATCGCACGATGGTTACGAGACAGTTGGTGATATTGCTCCCTTTGAGAACATCGTGGGCGGGGCGCCCCGCGGTGCCGTGCGGTTCGCCGTCGTCGCTCATGCCGAAGCTGCGGTTGTTTTCGTCACCGACTGAGAAGGTGTGGACAACATGGGCGCAGCCGGGGTTCGCGGCGCGGAGCTCTTCCACCCGACCCTTCACCGCGCGGGGGTCGGTGAAGGGCTCGGCGCGCGCAATGAAGCGCGAGTTCCTGATGCGCTGTTCTACACTGTGACTGCGTGTGGGAGTGTACACAATGTTTCACGTGAAACATCGCGGCCGGGGGCCGCTTCGCGCGGCCCGCGACAGAGGCTCGCCACCGGCGGCCCCCGGCCGGAGCGCCACGGCCCGCGCCCGGCGGCCGGCGACGCTATTCGGTGTCGTCGTCCGCTGCGGCCCGGCCGATACCGACGACGTAATCGGGACGGTCGATATTCACCACGCGCACACCCGCGGCGGCCCGCGACTGGGTGGTGATCTGGGAGACCTTCACCTTGATCGAGCTTCCCTGAGACGTCACGACGACGAGATCGTCATCGTCGGCCACCGGCTGGATGCCGACGACTTCCCCGGTGCGCTCGCTTACCGCGTAGACCTTCTGACCGCCGGTACCGCGCCCGTGGGGGGTGAGCTCGTTGAAGGGGGTGCGCTTGCCGAAGCCGTACTGGGTCATGAGCAGCATCTGCGTCGTTTCGGAGGCGACGACCGCACCGGCGAGCTCATCGCTCTTGCCGAGTTTGATCCCCTGCACGCCGCGACTCGCGCGACCCATGGGCCTCACCTGGTCCTCGTCGATTCGCAGGCCGCGGCCGTTGCGCGTGACGAGGACGAGATCGTCGTCTCCACCGGTCAGCATTGCGGCGGCAAGCTTGTCGCCTTCGACGATGTTGATGGCGGTGATGCCCCGGACCTTTGCGTTTCGGAAGTCGCTTACGCGCACCTTCTTTACGACGCCCCGCGTGGTCGCCATGAAGAGATACCGCTCGTCGGTAAACTCGCTGAAACGCACGACCGCGGTGATCTCCTCGTCACTGGAGACGTTGAGCATCCCGCGCACGTGCTGTCCCCGAGCGGCGCGCGAGCCCTCGGGGATCTGGTGGACCTTCAGGTAGTAGGCCTTGCCTTCACTGGTCGCAAAGAGGATGTAGTCGTGGGTGGACCCGATGAAGAGGTGCTGAATGAAATCGTCCTCGCGCAGATTGGCCGCCGCGCGACCCTTGCCGCCGCGACCCTGCAGCCGGTAGGAGGACAGCGGCATGCGTTTGATGTAGCCGCGGTTTGAAATCACCACGACCATGTCCTCGCGCTGGATGAGGTCTTCGATGTCGATCGCCTCGATCTCCTCGGGCACGATCTCGGTCTGGCGCTCGTCCTCGTAGCGATGGGCAAGATCGAGGGTCTCGTCCTTCACCACGCCGAGGATCTTCTCCTCGCTCGCAAGCAGCGCACGGAGCTCGGCAATGAGCGCGCGGACCTGCTCGAGCTCTTCGACTATTTTCTTCGTTTCGAGGCTCGTGAGCTTCTGGAGGCGCATATCGAGGATTGCCTGCGCCTGCACCTCCGAAAGATCAAAGCGCCGCATGAGGCGGATGCGGGCCTCGTTGACGTCGGCGGATTCCTTTATGACCTGCACGACCTCATCGATGTTATCGAGGGCTATTTTCAGGCCTTCGAGGATGTGCGCCCGCTCCTCGGCCTTTTTGAGGTCGTACTTGGTGCGCCGGATCACCACCTCGCGGCGGTGCTCGACGAAGTGCCTGATGATATCCTTGAGGTTGAGAAGCTCGGGCTTCCCGCGCACGAGCGCGAGGGCGTTGACGTTGAAGTTCACCTGAAGCTGGGTGTGGGTGAAGAGCTGGTTGAGGATGATCTTCGGACTCGCGCCGCGCTTGAGCTCGATGACGATGCGCAGGCCGTTTCGGTCGGACTCATCGCGCAGATCGCTGATCCCGTCGATACGACGGTCCCGCACGAGCTCGGCGATGCGCGTGATGAGGGTTGCCTTGTTCACCATGTAGGGAATCTCGGTGACGAGGATCGCATCCCTGCCGGCCTGCATGGACTCGATGGAGATCCGTGCACGCACGGGGATGCGGCCCTTCCCGGTACGGTAGGCGTCCTTGATGCCGCGCGTACCGTAGATGATGCCGCCGGTGGGAAAGTCCGGGCCCGAGACGTGCTCCATGAGCCCGTCAATTGATATCTCCGGGTCGTCGATGTAGGCGGCGATGGCGGCGGCAATCTCGCCGAGATTATGGGGAGCCATGTTGGTCGCCATGCCGACGGCGATGCCGCTCGCGCCGTTTACCAGGAGATAGGGTACCGCAGCGGGAAGGACGCTCGGCTCGGTGATGGTGTCGTCGTAGTTTGCAATGAAGTCGACGGTGTCCTTGCCGATGTCGCGCAGCATCTCCTCTGAGATGCGAGTCATGCGTGCCTCGGTGTAACGCATGGCCGCCGGCGGATCGCCGTCGATGGAGCCGAAGTTCCCCTGCCCGTCCACCATCGGGTAGCGCATGGTGAACTCCTGGGCGAGTCGCACCTGCGCGTCATAGATGCTCTGGTCACCGTGGGGGTGATACTTCCCGAGCACGTCTCCGACGATGCGGCCGCTCTTCTTGTAGGGACGATCGGACCGCAGGCCCATGTCGCTCATTGCGTAGAGGATGCGCCGATGCACCGGCTTCAGTCCGTCGCGCACGTCCGGAAGGGCGCGGCTGACGATGACCGACATCGCGTAGTTGAGGTAGGATTCCTTGACTTCGTCCTCTATGGCGACGGGAATGACTCGTCCGTGGCGTTCCTGATCAGACACCGATTACTCCTTCCGGGATGCGCGCCGGCGCGGCGGGCCCTGGTGGGGCGCCGCATCTCCGACGGCTGTTGCTGCTATACGTCCAGATTCGAAACGGCGAGCGCGTTCTCTTCGATGAACTCGCGGCGCGGGGCCACGTTCTCGCCCATGAGGGTAGTGAAGATCGACTCCGCCTCCACCGCGTCCTCGAGACGGATCTGCATGATATTCCGCGAATCGGGATTCATCGTCGTTTCCCACAGCTGCTCGGGGTTCATCTCACCGAGGCCCTTGTAGCGCTGCTGTGCCGCCTTCTGCGCCCCGCCGTCGAGAGACGCGAGGATCTTGTCACGGTCAGCGTCGTTGTAGGCGTAGTAGTCCCTGCGATTGTAGGTCAGCTTGTACAACGGCGGCATGGCAAGAAACACATGTCCGTTCTCGATGAGCTCGGGCATGTAGCGGAAGAAGAACGTCAGAAGCAGCGTGCGAATGTGCGAGCCGTCGACATCGGCGTCTGCCATGATGATGACCTTGTGGTAGCGAAGCTTCTCGATGTCGAACTCGGTTCCAACTCCGGCGCCGAGGCTCGAGATGATGGGCTGCAGCTTGTCGTTTGCAAGCACCTTGTCGACGCGCGTCTTCTCCACGTTGAGCATCTTGCCCCACAGGGCGAGGATCGCCTGAAACTGCCGGTCGCGACCCTGCTTGGCGCTTCCGCCGGCGCTGTCGCCCTCGACGATGTAGATCTCGCTCTTTCGCGGATCCTTCTCGCTGCAGTCGGCAAGCTTTCCGGGAAGGCCGGTGCTCTCGAGAAAGCTCTTTCTGCGGGTGAGCTCCCGCGCCTTGCGCGCCGCGCTCCGTGCTTTTGCCGCCAGCACCGTCTTCTCGAGGATGCGCTCGGCGGTCTTCGGATTCTCATCGAAATGGGCGGCGAGGCTCTCGTTGACCTGAGACTCCACCACGCCCTTGACCTCGGAGTTCCCGAGCTTGCTCTTGGTCTGCCCCTCGAACTGCGGGTTCTGCACCTTCACCGAAATGACGGCGGTGAGGCCCTCTCGCACATCGTCGCCGGTAAGTGACTCATCGACCTTCTTCGCGAGCTTGGAGTGGCGCAGCACGTCGTTGAGCGTTCGCGTCAAAGCCGACTTGAAGCCCACGAGGTGGGTTCCGCCCTCGCGGGTGTTGATGTTGTTACAGAAGCTGAAGATGTTCTCGTTGTAGCCGTCGTTGTACTCGAGAGCTACCTCCATCTGTATGTTTTCCCGCTCGGCCTCGAAGTAGATAGGCTCTTTGTGGATGGTGGTCTTGTTCTTGTTGAGAAAGGTGACGAACTCGCTCACCCCGCCCTCGAAGCGGAAATCGTGGCGCTTGGGCGTGGGAAGGCGCTGGTCCTCGATGGTGATGAGGATGCCCTTGTTGAGAAAGGCGAGCTCGCGCAGACGCTTGGAGAGCACGTCGAAGCTGAACTCGATCGTCTCGAAGATCTCCGGATCCGCCCGGAAGAGAACCTCGGTGCCCGATTTCTCGGTCTCACCAATGACCTCCACCGGCTTATCGGCAATACCGCGGTGGTAGGTCTGGCGGTAGATGCGTCCCTCGCGATACACGGATACCTGACACCATTCGGAGAGGGCGTTCACGACCGAGATTCCCACGCCGTGCAGTCCGCCCGAAACCTTGTAGCTCTTGTGGTCGAACTTACCTCCGGCGTGGAGTCGCGTCATGACGAGCTCGAGAGCGCTTACGTTCTCTCCGGTGTGGAGGTCGACGGGGATTCCGCGGCCGTCATCGTTGACCCGCACGACATTGTCGGGCTCGATAGAGACAGCGATTTCACTGCAGTAACCGGCAAGGGCTTCGTCGATGGAGTTATCCACCACCTCGTAGACCAGATGATGTAGTCCTTCCGGGCCGGTAGACCCCACGTACATCCCGGGACGACGCCGGACCGCTTCCAAACCCTTCAGGATCTGGATACTCTGGGCTGAATAACTTTCGGGCATATGTTGTACCTGTGGTTCCCTCGGGAGAAGTTACTCTATTATAGCGATTTGGCAGGTGAAAGTAAAGCAGCCGCAGCGCCCGCGGGAGGGCGCTCCGCCCGATCGGAAAGCTTGTGTACTACTTGTGGATAAACACTGTTAATACTGTGGATAAATAAGACTGGTACCGCCGGCTCTGATACCTACACAGACGATACCCCCTTTATTTCGGCCCCGATCACGGAAATTCCGGTCTGAATCATTGGGCTCATAGGCCTTTCATGCTATACTGATTTTTCGTCTCCGGGGGTCTCTCTGCCCCTCTTGGAGGCACTAACTGGACGTTATATTGTGGAAAACCTGTGGATAATTTGAGGCCCGTATGAGCACTGACTCCTGGAACATCTTCTGGGACGAAGCGATGAAGCAGATACGCGCCGAGCTGTCGGAGCAGGAGTTCTCTATGTGGTTTAACCGTATGGATTACTCCTACTCACGGGACTCGGAAATCGTCGTTACCGTCCCTTCCTCCTTCTACCGCGATCAGGTTCGCCAGCGGTATCTTCCGATGATCGAGCAGAAACTCCATGAGCTCTCGGGAACCGATCTAGCCCTCGATTTCGAGGTGAAAGCCATGCCACGAGGCGACAACGGCTCCTCTTCCCGTTCAACCTCGGCGGCGAACACCGACGGCGAAGACGGGGATGCCGAGGACGGGGCCGCTGGTGCCGAGACAGACGGTAGTAGCGCCCCCGCGCGGGCCGGTGCGGCCGGAGGTGTGATGACCACTCCCGCCAAGAAACCCCCGCACCCCAACCTGCGCGAAGAGTACACCTTCGAGAACTTCGTCATCGGGCAGAACAACTCCTTTGCAGCCAACGCCGCTATGGCAATCGCGCGCAATCCGGGCACCGGCTACAACCCCTGTCTGATCTACGGGGGTGTCGGGCTGGGAAAGACCCATCTCATTCAATCGATCGGCAACTGGGCACATCAGGAGTTCGACAGCCTGAAGATCCTCTACGTCACCATGGAGAGTTTCACCAACGATTTCATTCAGTCGTTGCGGGAGAACCGCACGCAGAGCTTCAAGAACCGCTACCGCTACGCGGATATCCTCCTCGTCGACGACATCCATTTTCTGCAGAACAAGCCCGAGACGCAGGAAGAGCTCTTCCACACTTTCAACGCCCTCTATGACTCGAACAAGCAGATGGTGTTCACCTCCGACCGACCGGTCTCGGATATCCGCGACCTCACCGATCGCCTGCGCAGCCGATTCGAGCGCGGCCTCAACGTCGACCTCCAGCCCCCTTCCTACGAGACCCGCTACGCCATTCTCAGAAAGAAGATCGACCGCACGGGGATCCGTATTCCGGAGGAAGTGACGGAGCTCATCTGCAACAACGTCACCACGAACGTCCGGGACCTCGAGTCGGCCCTCACCAAGCTTGTCGCATACGCCGATCTCGTGGACAAGGAGATCTCACCCGATGTCGCGCGGCAGCAGCTCAAGGACTTCTTTGCAAGTCCCAAGCAGACGAACATCACCATGGACGTGATTCAACGCACCGTCGCGGACTATTTCAATCTCTCGAGCCAGGAGCTCAAAGGAAAGAAACGTACCAAGGTCATCGCGTTTCCCCGGCAGCTCGCCATGTACATTGCGCGGGAGATAACCGAATACTCAACCACGGAGGTGGGCCTCGAGTTCGGCGGACGGGATCACACCACTGTGATGCATGCATGCCAGCGCATCGAGCATCGGATGCGCACCGACCCGACGGTGGAACCGACCGTTCAGTTCCTCGTTCGCCAGATAAAAGAGCAGGGAACAAAGTCTAGATAAGTTGTGGATGAGCCCGGGATATCTCGGCATACTACGGAGAATCGTTTCGGCGGCGTCGAACATGTGAGTCGATTGTGAATAGAGGCAGGCAGTTGTTCAGTAGGTGAGCACGTTACAGGGTCAGGAGATAGAGTGGTTTTCCACATAATCACAGTGCCTACTACTACTGCTTCTAGAATTTACATATAAGGTATAAGAAGGAGAGCCTGATGAAGTTCATCTGCGAGCGTGACACGATCATGAAGGAGATCTCGGTTGCCCAGGAGATCATCTCCTCCAAGAACAGCATGTCGATCCTCTCGAACGTCCTGCTCGATGCCCGCGAGGAGACTGTGACCATTCGGGCGACAGATCTGCGGGTGAGCTTCGAAACACGGATCCCGGTGGAAGTGGTGAACGCGGGTACGACGACGGTGTTCTGCGAGAAGTTGCTCGGTATCCTCCGGTCCCTGCCCTCCGGCGACGTGGAGTTCGAGCTTCGCGAGGGAAACAGTTTCTCTATCAACCCGGTGTTCAAGAAGATCAATTTTGAGCTCAAGGGCATCGAATCCGACAAGTTCCCCGAGATCCAGCTCGCCTCCGAAGATCAGTACTTCGAGCTCTCCCAGGCGGCGTTCATCGACATGATCTCCCAGACCATCTTCGCCGTCTCCGATGACGAAACCCGCTACTTCATGAACGGGGTCTACATGGAGAATCTCGATGGAGATCTGGTGATGGTGGCAACCGACGGCAGGCGCCTTTCCTACATAAAAAAAACGCCGCAGGAGCCGGTAAAGGAGTTCCAGGGCGTCATCATCCCGCCGAAGGTGCTCAATCTCATCAGGAAGCTCGCCTCTGGCGAAGGAACCTTCTCGCTCGCGGTGACAGAGAAGAACCTCTTCGTCCAGTTCGACAATCAGCGCATCTCCTCCGCCCTCATCGAGGGGCAGTTTCCCAACTATCGCCGGGTAATCCCCGAGGAGCAGAAGTATCGTATTGCGGTGAAAAAGAACGAGCTCCTCGAGGCGCTCAAGCGCGTGTCGCTGCTCGTGGAGAAGTCGCGACGGATCTACGTCGATCGCGGAAGCGAGGTGATGACGCTGAGCTCGGAGGAAAGTGAGGTTGGCGTCGCGCGTGAGGAGATCTCCTGTTCCTACGAGGGGCCGGAGGAGAAGATCGCGCTGAACTACATGTACCTCCTCGAGCCGCTTCGGGTTATCGATACCGAGGATCTCGCCATTCAGTTCTCCGAGCCGAACCGCGCTATCAGCATCTACTCGGATCCCGAGAAGGACTACTTCCACATCGTCATGCCAATGCAGCTCGACTGAGCCTCAATATGCACGAATAGCCGCAGTGGGATTTCTCTCCGTTCGAACCTACAACTTCAGAAACCTCGCAGACGGCGAGGTGATGTGTGATGCCCCGGAGGTCTTTCTCGTCGGCGAGAACGGTCAGGGGAAGACGAACTTCCTCGAGGCGATCTACGTGCTCTGCTACGGCGGGTCCTTCCGGGTCCGTCGTGATGAGCAACTCTGCCGCGAAGGTGAAAACCAGCTGCTGCTGCGCGGGCGTATCCGTGACGGCTACGGGGAGACGCATGACCTTGCCTACGGCTGGGAGTCGGGAAAGGACACCGGCAAAAAGAGCATCCGGCTCAACGGAAAGCCGGTCGGCGACCGCAAAGAGCTTGTCTCGATTCTGCCGTGCATCATTTTCGCCCACGACGATATCGAGTTCGTCCAGGGCTCGCCGGATCGCCAGCGGTTCTTCTTCGACCAGACGCTGAGTCTCTACGATCCCCTGTTCATAGATGTGCTGAGGCGTTACCGAAAGGTGCTGCGCGCGCGCAATATCGCGCTGAAAGACGGGCGAGGTGATCTTCTCGACGTCTACGACCGCCAGCTTGCCGAGGCGGGGATGGAGCTCCTCGAGCGGCGAAGCGAGGCGACGGCGGCCTTCAATACGACCTTTTCGGAGCTCTTCACCGGGATTTCCGGGTTTGCCGAGCCGCTGCACATCGAACACCGGCCCTCCTGGCGTGTTGAGACCGCCGGGGAGGCCGAGGCGCAGCTCTCCCGGCGCCGGGAGCATGATTTCTACATGAAGACCACTACTTCGGGACCGCACCGTGACCGGTTCGTCTACCGGCAGGCGGGCCGCGATTTCACCAGAACCGCCTCCACCGGGCAGCTGCGCCTCGTGTCCCTCATCCTCAGGGTGGCACAGGCGCAGTTCTTTGCCGCGCGCAGCGGGCGCTCGCCGGTGCTGCTTCTCGACGACGTGCTTCTCGAGCTCGATCCCACGAGGAGAAAGCGCTTTCTCGACGCGCTGCCCGGATACGAGCAGGCCTTCTTCACCTTTCTCCCGGATGAGCGCTTCGGTGACTACCGCCGCGAGAACACGTTGATCTACCGGGTTACAGAGGGTACCATTGAGGCATATGGAACGGGCGGGTGATCTCCTCGAGGCCTTTCTCAGGCTCCACAACATCACCGGTGGCGAAGAGTACGTCGCCTTTTTCAAGAGCTGGCACCGCATCGTCGGCACCGACATCGCCGCGCACACCCGCGTGACCGACATCAGAAACGGCGCGCTGAAGGTCGAGGTCGATCATCCCGGGTGGATGCAGATGCTGCAGATGCGAAAAGACGAGATCGTGCGAAAGGTCGCGGCAAAGTATCCGCAGCTCGGGGTGAGGAATATCCATATGCGTCTCGTCGGTTCGTTCAGCGGTCCCGGTCCCGGCACCGGCGCGGCATCCGAACGGGCGGCCCGGCAGGAGGGCGAGGACGGGAGACCAGGGGCGGACGACACGAATTCCGGCGCCGGCGAGGCGGCACCGCCGTCGCGAGAGGATAGCAAAAACGCCCGTGAAGCCCTCGGTCGCATCGAGGACGAAGGCCTCCGGGACACCCTTTCACGTTTGTATCGGGATCTCGAGAACAAGAACGCCGATTGACACACGGCTCGAGGGCTCTGTATACTACGTTTCCCATTCACGTGGCCGATTAATTCTCGTTTGGAGCTAGAGATATGAAACGAACCTATCAGCCGAGCAGGCGAAAGCGAAACCGCAAGTTCGGATTTCGCGCCCGCATGAAAACGCGGGGTGGCCGAGAAGTGCTCAGACGTCGTCGGGCCAAGGGCCGCAAGAAACTTTCCATCTCGGATGAGCGAAAGCCTTACTAGAGATGAACGGCTCAGACGGCGGTCGGAGATACGGCGCGTCTTCGAACATGGCAGGAAGTTCAGCTGTCGGGGCCTGAGGCTCCGCATCATGGAGAACGCTCTACCGTACAATCGGGTGCTTGTTGCACCGGTAAAAAAAGCCGGGAATGCCGTAAACCGGAACAGGCTCCGGCGGGTGGGAAAAGAGGCGTACAGACGTCTCAAATCCTGCCTGGACAGCGGTTTCGACCTCGCATTCGTTGTCTATCCCGGCGACTACAGCTTTTCCGAGCGGCTCGAACAATTCCAGCGCCTCCTCCGCGACGCCCGCGTGCTAAACGATGAGTAGGAGCTCACATGGATAAGAATACCCTCTACGCCGTCATCCTCTCGGTAGTCGTGATTACCGTCGGATTCATGGTGCAGAACATGCTCTACCCGCCGGAACCCGTTCCGCAGCAGGCGCAGGAGCAGACCGAGGGCACGACACAGCCCGGTGGATCGGCGGAGGCGGAGGGTCAACAGGCTCCCGGCACCGACGAGACAGCTCAGTCCGAGCCAACCGCGGAGCCGGCGCGCGAGCTGGCTGCCGGCGCAATCGCACCGGTTCCCGAGGACGGCATCCCGGCTCAGACCCGCACCTACGGGAATGACGTAATCGATGTCACCTTTTCTCCCCGGGGAGCAAGCGTCACCTCATTCCGGCTTCTCGAGCATCTCGCCGACGGTGAGCCCGTGGAGATGATCTTCCGCGGCCGCGAGGATCAGGCCGCCTTCCGCCTGCACTTCGGCGGTCCGGACACCGAGGCGGATACCGCGCTCTATCACTACCGTGATACCACTGACCCGAATACCGTGGAGTTCTACCGGGACTTCTACGTGGTGGGTAACGAAGCAGAACCCTTTCGCATCGTGAAGCGCTACAACTTCCAGCCCGGCGAGTACCTCTTTGAGGTCGAGGTGGAGATCGAGAACAGCGTCAACGCCTACATTCCGTTGAACTTCGACGGTACGGCCTACACGCTCGAGTTCGGTCCCCAGATCGGCCCCGAGTTCCAGGAGCTCGACCGCCGCACCGAGTATCGCCGCTACTACACCTACGCCGACGGCGACCGCAACACCGTCCGCATGGGCCGCGGTGACCGTGAGACCATCACCGAGCAGATCGACTGGGCGTCGATTGTCGGCAAGTACTTCAACGTGGTCGGGGTCCTCGACGCCGCGCAGTATACGACAGTCATGTCGGCCGTCCCGGAGCCGGGGCTCGACGACGCCTCGAAGATATTTTTCTCCCGCTCGACCATACAGAGCTCGCGAAACACCGATACCTTCCGCTTTTTCATCGGCCCGAAGGTGGCCCGCGTACTCGAGAGTTACAACGACGCCGACGACAATGCCTGGGGCATTCAGGGCCTCGATCTGCAGGAATCAATGGATACCAGATTTCTGCTCGGCTGGCTCGAGAACCTGCTCAAGGCGATCCTCACGTTCATCGTGCGCTTCGTCCCGAACTACGGGATCGCAATCATCATCCTGACCATTCTCGTGAAGGCGATTCTCTTTCCGCTGACGCACAAGAGTTACGAGTCGACGGCGAAGATGCAGGAGCTCAGTCCGAAGATGCAGGAGGTCCGGGAGAAGTACAAGGACAACCCGCAGAAGATGAACGCCGAGATGGCGAACATGTACAAGAAAGAAGGAGTGAACCCGCTCGGTGGCTGTCTGCCGCTGATGCTGCAGCTTCCCTTCTTCATCGCCATGTTCGGATTGTTCAACAATCACTTCGACTTGCGCGGGGCGACATTCATTCCCGGATGGATCAACGACCTCTCCGCGCCTGAGTCGATACTGAACTTCGGTGACTTCACCTTGCCCCTTCTCGGGTGGAACGATCTGCGCCTGCTGCCCATCCTCTTCGTGGGTACGCAGCTCATTACCAGCAAAATCATGCAGAACCCCGGCGCATCGACGCAGCAGATGCGCATGATCACCTACATGCTGCCGATCGTCTTCTTCTTCGTTCTCTACAACATGCCGTCGGGACTGCTGGTATACTGGATCGTGACCAATGTACTCACGGCCGCGCAGCAGTACTTCAATAATCGCAAGAAACACAGGCATGCCTGATACAGGAGCAAGACTATGGTACAAGAGTTCGAAGGACGCACCGAGAAGGAGGCTATCGATCAGGCGATAGCCGACCTCGGAATAGAGCGTGATGAGTTCGACGTGGAGGTGCTGGACACCCAGAAAGCCGGCTTCCTGGGCATGGGAAAGAAGGTGAAGATCCGCGTTCACTACGATGGCGGCCCCGTGGCCGTCAGGAGCGGCGAGGCGGAGGATGACTTCGAGCATGCTCTCGTGGACTTCGTCCAGAATGTCACCGAGAAGATGGACTATCCCGCCGAGGTGCGCATTGCATACCGCGAGGACAACAAGATCGGACTGCGGCTCGAGTCCCCGCACTCGAACATTCTTATCGGCCGCAAGGGCAAAAATCTGGACGCGCTACAGTTGCTTGCCAACGTCGTTGCAGGTAAGCTGGATCATGACGACATCAAGGTGATAGTCGACGCCGAGAACTACCGCAGTCGCCGCGAAGAGAGCCTGATTCGGCTCGCCCAGAAGGTCGGCGACGAGGTCAAGCGCTCCCACGGGTCAAAGTTGCTCGAGCCGATGAACCCGTTTGAGCGTCGGCTCATTCACACCACGCTCAACGACGTGGCCGGCATTGCCACGCGGAGCGAGGGAGAGGGACTCTACAAGCAGGTTCGGGTGTATTATCAGGGCGCGGGAGACCGATAAAGCCGCGCTTGTGGATAATCTGTGGAGAAACACGGTGAAAACGGCCCCGTTCGCGGACGGAACACGAGGTTTTTCCCTGAATCGAGCCGAGCGGCGGCTCCACAGTTCAAAAATCAGCCGAAATTCGGGCCTTTTTGGGCATTCGGTTGGCATGAGACCCGCATCCGAGCACGCACGCGGCAACGACCGGCGCGCGCTACTGTGTGGACTGCTTGTGGATAACTTCGGCATAAATGTCACTAATCCGTTGCTTATAAAGGAAATAACCCAGATTCTGTCTACCGGTCCGCGATACGCGAAGGAGACGCAAGATGGCGGAAGACCTCAGGCAAACGGCGCTTTATTCATGGCATCGTAACCATGGGGCCCGAATGGGTCCCTTTGCCGGCTGGGACATGCCGTTGCAGTACGAAACCGGCGCGATAGCCGAGCACCGGGCAGTTCGCGAGCAGGCCGGCATTTTCGACATTTCTCACATGGGACAGGTGGAAGTCTCCGGTCCCGACGCCGTCTCCTTCCTCGACTACACGCTTACCAACGACATCCTCGGTCTTCCCGAGGGCCTCTCTACCTACTGCCTCATGTGCCGACCCGACGGCGGAGTGCTCGACGACGTGTTCGTATACCGCCTTCCCGACCGGTTCTATGTGGTGGTAAACGCCGGCAATATCGACAAAGACGAGGCGTGGCTGCGGGCCGTTGCCGCGGGCGAGGCGGCGCCGGTCGACTCGGCGGGTGGCTCGCCCGGCGGCGGCCGCAGTGCCGGGGGCTTCGACGTGCGGATCACCAACAAGTCCTGGGATACGAGCATGTTCGCCCTGCAGGGCCCGCAGGCACTGGAGGTCTTCGAGCGCGCCGCGGGCCACGGGGCCGCGGATATAGAGCGCTTTGCGATCCGCGAGGACCGCATTGCGGGGGCCGACTGCCTGGTGAGCCGCACCGGCTACACGGGCGAGGACGGGGTGGAGATCTACATGGACAACGGGGCCGCGGCCGGGGTGTGGGAAGCGCTTCGCGACGCAGGCTCCTTCCTCCCCGACGGGCTGCTGCCGATCGGTCTCGCCGCCCGCGACAGCCTGCGCTTCGAGCCGGGCTTTGCGCTCTACGGGCACGAGCTCGATGAGGATACCACCCCGATCGAGGCGCGACTGAAGTGGGCATGCGAGCTCGAGCGGCCGTTCGCGGGGCGGGACGCGCTGCTCGCGCAGATAGAGTCCGGGGTTTCGAAAAAGCTCGCCACCATCCGGATGATCGACAGGGCGATGCTCCGCGAAGGCTACGAGGTGCGATCACCCGAGGGGACCTCTATCGGGCGGGTCGTGACGGGGATGTACTCTCCGACCCTGGAGTGGTATTACGGAAATGTCTTCGTGACACCGGCATATGCAAAGACCGGTGCCGAGCTTGACATAGTGGTACGTGGTCGCACGCGGCGCGCGGAAGTGGTGAAGCGCCCGCTGTATCGACCCGCGTACAGATCATGACCAGACATTTCGAGAAATGAGAAAAGAGAAAGGAGACAGAGAATGAACTTTGACGATTCGGTGAAGTATCAGAAGTCGCACGAGTGGGCACGCAAGGACGGGGATCTCGTCGTTGTCGGTATCAGTGATTACGCACAGGACAGCCTCGGGGACGTAGTCTTCGTCGAGCTTCCGGAAGTCGGTGCAACGCTCAAGCAGGGCGAGAGCTTCGGCGTGGTGGAAAGTGTGAAATCGGCAAGCGACCTCTTCATGCCGGTGGGCGGTGAGATCGCCGAGGTCAACGACAGCCTCTCCGATACGCCGGAGACCGTAAACGAATCCCCCTTCGGTGACGGCTGGATGATCAAGATCAAGCCCACCGACGTCTCCGAGTACGACTCCCTCATGTCTGCCGCAGACTACGAGGAATACACCAAGACCCTCGAAGAGGAGTAGGCCCACAGCAGGAGGTCTTATGCCGTTCATCGGAAATACCGACAGCGACCGCCGTCGGATGCTCGAGACCCTCGGACTGGCCGATGCCGGGGAGCTCTTTACGGACATACCTGAAGACGTGCGGTATCCGGACCTCGATCTGCCCGAGCCGTTTGCCGAGCTCGAGGTCCTGCGCGAGACGGATCGCCTTGCCGCGCGAAACGCCGCCTCCTGCGGGCGGCTGTCCTTTCTCGGCGGCGGCGCCTACGATCACTTCGTCCCGAGTGTTGTCGACTACCTCGCCTCCCGGGGCGAGTTTACGACCTCCTATACACCCTACCAGGCGGAAGCGAGCCAGGGTACGCTGCAGGCGATATTCGAGTATCAGAGCATGGCCGCCGAGCTCCTCGACATCGACGTGGTCAACGCCTCTCAGTACGACGGCGCCACGGCGTTTGCCGAGGCGGCCGCCATGGCCGTGCGCGCAGGCCGCTCCGGGCGGCGGAAGCTCATCGTCGCCGAGGGTACGCATCCGCAGTACCTCGAGGTGTTGCGGGGCTATCTGCAGGCAACCGACGTGCAGATCGTCGAGGCGGGAACCGCCGACGTGGCCGCCTCCCGGACCGACGAAGAGACCGCCGCAGTGCTCGTTCAGTCGCCCGATTTCTTCGGCAGGGTTCATGACCTTCGCGGCATCGCCGATCGGGTTCACGACGCCGGGGCCCTCTTAGTGGTTCATACCGATCCCATCGCGGCAGCCCTCTTCCGGCCCCCGGGCGCCGACGGCGCGGACATCGTCAGCGCCGAGGGGCAACCACTCGGCATTCCCCTCTCATACGGGGGGCCGTATCTCGGAATGCTCGGGTGCCGGCAGAAGCTCGTTCGCAAGATGCCGGGCCGTATCGTCGGCGAAACCGTGGACACCGAGGGAACGCGCGGTTTTGTTTTGACGTTGAGCACCCGCGAGCAGCATATCCGTCGGGAGAAAGCGACAAGCAACATCTGCACGAATCAGGGGCTCATGGCGTTGCGGGCGGCGATCTACATGGCCGCGATGGGCCCGCGAGGCATGCAGCAGGTGGCGCGGCTCTCCTATGAGAATGCCCACGAGGCGGCCACACGCATCGACGCCCTCCCGGGGTTCACGGTGCTGCCGGGGCTGTTCTTCAGGGAGTTCGCAGTGCAGACGCCGGTTGCGGCGGCGGAGATCGTTTCCGCCGGAGACGACGCGGGAATCTCCCCGGGCATCGATCTCGGACGCTTCTATCCGGACAGGCGGGATCAGCTGCTTGTTGCCCTGACCGAGCAACATACGGCAGCAGATATCGAGCAACTCGTTACCCTTCTCGAGAGGTGGGCCCGATGACAGACTCCAGACCGCTTCCAGAGCTCCTGTGGGAGATTTCGTCTCAGGGACGGAGCAAACCTCACCTGCCGCGGCACTCCGCCGGCGATGGGGTCGGCCCGCCGGTCGAGCTTCTGCGCGATGCGGCGCCGAACCTTCCGGAGGTGAGCGAGCTCGAGGTCGTTCGCCACTTCACACGGCTCTCCCAGGCGAACTTCGCAATTGATACCCATTTCTATCCTCTCGGATCCTGTACGATGAAGTACAACCCGAAGGTCAACGAGCGGGCAGCCTCCGCCTCGGGCTTCACGCGACATCATCCCCTCGAGCCCGAGGAGCTCTCCCAGGGTAGCCTCGAGCTCATGTGGCGGCTCCAGGATCTCCTCGAGCGAGTCAGCGGCTTCCGGCGGGTATCTCTGCAACCGGCGGCCGGCGCGCAGGGTGAGCTCTCGGGGGTGCTCATGATTCGCCGCTACCATGCAGATCGTGGCGATACCGCTCGAACAAAGATGCTCATTCCCGATAGCGCCCACGGGACCAACCCGGCAAGCGTCGCCATGGCCGGCTTCGATGCGGTGCAGATTCCGAGCGATGAGGAGGGCAACGCCGACCTCGAGGCGGTGAAGGCCGCCTGCGGCGACGACGTTGCCGGGATCATGATCACGAATCCCAATACGCTCGGGCTCTTCGAGGCGCACATACGCGAGATCATCGATGTGGTGCATGAGTGCGGCGGCCTCGTCTACGGCGACGGTGCCAACCTCAACGCGATCCTCGGTGTGCTGCGCCCCGCGGACCTCGACATCGACGTGATGCACTTCAACCTGCACAAGACCTTCTCCACGCCCCACGGCGGCGGTGGACCCGGGGCCGGCCCCGTGGGTGCGGGGCCGCGGCTCGCAGACTATCTGCCGGGACCGATTGTCGTCTCCGGGGAGAACGACGGCGGCTATCGCTTCGAAATGCCGACTCAGTCCATCGGGCGGGTGAAAAGCTTCCACGGGAACTTCGGGGTGCTTGTTCGCGCGTTCACCTACATCCTCATGCACGGCGGCGAGGGGTTGCGGGCCATCGCGGAAAACGCGGTGCTCAACGCCAATTACCTCCGGACGCGACTCGCCGAGAGCCTTCCGACGGCGTATCGCCGCAGCTGCATGCACGAGTTCGTCACGTCGGGGAAAATCGGCGAGGTCGAGACCATGGACGTCGCGAAGCGGCTTCTCGACTACGGATATCACGCGCCGACGGTGTACTTTCCGCTCATCGTCAAGGACGCCCTCATGATAGAGCCGACCGAGGGCGAGACCCGCGAGACGCTCGATGGGTTCGCCGATGCTCTCATCGCCATTGTCGCGGAGGCCGGCGAGAATCCCGACCTTCTTCATGAGGCACCGCATGCGCTTCCGATTCGCCGTCTCGACGAGGTGAAAGCCGCCCGCGAGCTCGTTCTCTGCTACCGTCCCTCTTGATCGAAGACGGAAGCGGCGACACAATAGCGGCATGGAACACACACAGCCAGAGATACGGGATTTCCGACGCGATGATCTCGATGCCGTGCTCTCCATCCTCTACGAGAGCGCGGTGAAGTCCGGTTTCGGCGGATCCCGCGAGAGATATGTCAGCGACGTCAGCAAAGAGATGCATCTCGATCACGACGTCCTGCGGGTGCTCGCCTCTCCGGAGGATCGGGTGATGGGATGCGCGTGGGCGGCTCCCTTCCCGCGGGATGCCGAGACGACCGAGACGGCCTTCCTCTTTGACGTGTCGGTGCGCGAGTCCTACCGCGGCCAGGGCTACGGACGGCGGCTCGCCGAAGATCTCTTCGAGCAGGTGCGCTCCCGCGGCGTGAAAACCGTGAATGCGCGGCTGGCCAAGCGCAACGAGGGCGGGGCCGAGTTCATGAAGTCCATAGGGTTCGAGTTGCAGAAGGAAGACTCGCTGTGGACGGAATGGTCGCGGACACTCTGACGCCATGCTGAGACAAACCGCACGCAACATAAACACCTCACTGCAGCAGTTCTGCGCCGACCCGATGGGCCCCGCGCAGATCCACGGCTTCTTTCTCGGCCTCATGGCAGGACCGGAGGAGGTACAGGAGAACGTCTGGCTGACCGAGCTCTTCTATCGGGATGCGGAGAGCGCGAAAAGCACCCCGAGCTTCGAGTCCTTTCCGCACCTGCGGGAGTACGTGAAGACCTGCGAGGCCGCCTTCAACGAAGCCTACGAGGAGATAACCGGCGGAAACCCGGCTGCGGGGTATCACTTCGAGGACCGGGCCGACGCCGAGACCATCGAGACCGCGCGGGAACTCTCCGCGGGCTTTCTGCGCGGGTTTCGCCTTGCAGGCGGGATGGATGACGAGTCACGGCTCGACGATGCCGCTGTCCGCGCCTTCAGCGTCCTCTACGCTCTCGCAAATCCCGAGCGCACCGCCGAGATCCTCGAAGAATCCGAGAATCCCGAAGAGCTCTCCGAGAATACCCTCGTGGATCTCGTGCCGGCCGCTGTTCTCAAGCTGGCCTTCGTCATGCACGCCGGTGAGGCCGGCGGCGCCGCGGGTGACGGCGCCGCGGGTGACGGCGGCGGCGGGACCCCGGAGGGGGGCACCGCCGATGACCCGCCTGAATCGGGAAAAACTGGACGATAGAGACCGCCTTTTATATATTAGTAAAACACTATACCTTTTACTGGAGGTCTCATGAAGGTTCTGATCGTCTTCTACTCGATGTATGGACATATTCAGACGATGGCGGAAGCAGTTGCCGAAGGAGCCCGCGCGGTCGATGGCGCGGAGGTAGAGATAAAGCGTGTACCGGAGACGCTCTCCGATGATGTAATTCAGGCGATGGGTGCCGCCGACGCCCAGAAGGCGCTTGCGGAAAAATACGACGTGGTGACGCACGCAGATCTCGAGGCCGCGGACGCCATCGTCATCGGAACCCCGACCCGCTTCGGAAATATGATCGGGCAGATGCGAGAGTTTCTCGATTCGACGGGACCGCTGTGGGCAAGCGGTGCTCTCATCGGCAAGGTCGGAAGTGTGTTCACCTCGACCGCCACGCAGCATGGCGGGCAGGAAAGCACCATTCTCACTACGCATGTGACGCTTCTTCACCACGGCATGGTCATCGTCGGCCTTCCCTACGGACGTTTTCCGGGGCAGATGACGCTGGATGAGATTACCGGTGGCTCACCCTACGGCGCCTCCACCATCGCCGGTGGCGACGGAAGCCGCACGCCGAGCGAGAACGAGCTCGAGGGCGCGCGGGTCCAGGGTCGCTACGTGGCGGAAATCACTTCGAAGGTTGCCGCGAAGGCCTGACGTCGGGCGCCGTTGCGGAGCCCGCCTACCACCCAGTCTACCGGGGATGTCCCACGGGAATGAGATACATGGGCTCGAGGTCGATGTCCAGGACGCGTTTGACGGCAGCATCGGTAAACGCGCCGATCGGAGTTGCGCCGAGGCCGAGGGCCTCGGCCTGCAGGATGACGTTCTGCGCCGCGTGTCCGGCATCCATGTGGACGTAGCGTTCGACGCCGCGCTCGCCGTAGCGCTGTCGGGTTACCTCGTAGTCTGCGGCAAGCACGACTATGCAGGGCGCCCTGCCGACGGCGCCCTGTCCGAGGGCCGCAAGGCGCAACTGCCTGCGCACGTCACCGGTTTCCACACGGCCGAGCTCGTGGGAGCGCCACCGATAGCGGTAGACACCGGGTTCGATATCCTCCGCATTCCCCACCACAATGTAGGCGCGAATCGGATACAGGCCACCGGCCGAGGCCGCCGCGCGTGTCGGTCCCGAAACGCCATCCACCGTCCGCCCCGCGGCGGACCACAGGAGTTGGCCGATATCGTCCCGCTCGAGGGCGGTATCGGAGAACTCGCGTATCGACTGACGCCGGTGCACGGCCTTCTCGAGAGAGGTGTCTCCGTCGGTTCGCGGGGGAGGCAGCTCCACGTTCTGCGCCACCGCTGCGCCGCAGGCGGTGAGCGCTAGAGTCAAAATGAGGAGGAATCCGGGTAGCGTGCGTGCCATATATGCAGAACGTACAGCCGCCACCCGACCGAGGTCCAGAGCTGCAGACGCCCGCCGCGTCTTTTCTTCAGCCTCTTTTCTTTCAGCCGAGCCTTCGGGCATACTACTCCGCAATGGCCCCGCGAACCGACATCGAAAACGCAGTAGTGTGGATAACCGGCGCTAGCTCCGGGATCGGGCGGCAGCTTGCCGCGCAGCTTGCCGCACGCGGCGCGCGAACGGTGCTTACCGCACGCCGCGAGGAGGCCCTGCGAGAGACCCGGGAGCTCTGCGGCGGAGAGGGGCGAAGCGTGATTATCCCCGGCGACCTCTCCGACCTCGACGCGATCGATGCGCTCGCCGACAGCGCCGAAGCCGCCTTCGGCCGGCTCGACATGCTGATTCTCAACGCAGGTATCAGCCAGCGTGGACTGGCCGTGGAAACCGAGCCGGCCGTGGTGCACAGCGTGAATACGGTGAACTACCTCGCTCCCGTGCATATCATCCGCCGGGTCGTTCCCCGGATGATGGAACGAGGGAGCGGGCGCGTCGTGGCCGTCTCGTCGCTGAGCACCCGCGTTCCAACTCCCCGGCGGTCCTCCTACACCGCATCGAAAGCGGCACTCGAGACCTACCTGACGGTACTGCGGCGCGAGCTCGTGGGAAGCGGTGTGGGGGTGATGGTTGCCCTGCCCGGCTTCGTCAGGACCGAAATCTCGCTGAACGCACTGAACGCCGACGGGAGCACCCACGATACGCTCGATCCGGCCCAGGAGAAGGGAATGTCGCCGGAGGACTGCGCGCGTCGGATCATCTCGGGCATCGAGCGGGGTCGACGGGAGATTCTCATTCCGTCCGACCTGCGTACCCGGCTCGGGCTCTTTCTCCAGCGTCGCGCGCCCGGCCTTCTCGATCGGCTCATGGCGAAGGCCGAGGTGACATAGGCGGGCAGCGCACTGCGAATGCCTTGCGTCCAGTGCGATCTCGGAATATGCTTCTGCCGAGCGATTAAGAAGTAGGATGTTTCGCAATAGAATTTCGATGAGATCGCCGACGCCGCACAGGCAGCTCTCGCTCCGCACCACGCAGCTGCTGCTCTTCGTGGGGATCATTCTTGCAGCCATCGCCCTCAATCTCGTAACACTGCACCACACACGGCGCTACTTCAGCATTTTCGACAGCAACCTGCTGGGGTACTATAGCATTCAGCGTTTTCAGAGCGCACTCGATGCCAATCGCTCGGCCCTGAACCAGTACCTTCGTTCGCAGGAAACGAGCTACCTCCGCGCGTTCTACGCGTCGCGAACGGACTTGCAGGTCACCCAGCAGGAAGTGCGTGCACGAAACAGCACGAGTGTCGAGGCGGGATTCGAAATTCGAGGTATCCGACGGGGGCTCATTGCGTACTTCCATCATGCCGATCGGGCGATCGCAGGCATTCGTCGTGGGGACGGACCGGACTTTGCCGAGTTTGTTCGAGCAGGGCGCATCTCCGACTACGTGTTTACCTACATGCAGCGGTTGATGCAAGCCCGCTTGACCGAGGAGCTCGAAACCCACCAGGAACTTCGCAGTCACGCGAGTGTGATGGCGGTCAGCTCACAGTTCGGCCTTCTCGGCATCGGAATACTCATGAGTGTCTTCGCGGCACTGTTCGTCCGTCGCGTTACCACGCCGATCCGCAGACTGGCGGAATCCGCCTACAGCATGGCACACGGAAACCTCAAAGGTGGAGAAGTCGCGGTGAGGGCGCACCGCTTCTCGGTAAAAGAAATCACCACGCTCTGCGAGTCTTTTAGCCTTATGCAGCACAACATCCGCAACCTCGTGGATGATCTCAAAGACAAGGCGGCCGTTGAGCGCAAGCTCCACCAGCAGGAGCTCAAAACCATGCACACCGAGCATCTGCTCGAGGCGGCCCGGCTTCAGGGACTCCAGGCCCAGATAAACCCGCATTTCCTCTTTAATGCGTTGAATACTGTTTCCCGCTCCGGACTGTTCGAAGGGGCCCACGAGACCACGCGCTTGATTCAATCGCTGGCGAATCTTCTGCGCTACCATTTGAACACACGCGAGGCCGTCGTGCGGCTCGATCACGAGCTTCGGGTGGTACGTGAATATGTGCATATCCAGGAGTCTCGTTTCCGCAATCGACTCCAGTTCGAGCTCGACTGTCGAGTGAACGTTGAAGAGGTTTTCGTGCCTTGCTTCAGCATCCAGCCGCTTGTGGAAAACGCGGTCCAGTACGGCATCGAGCCCACCGAGGACGGCGGACTCGTGCGGGTGCTGATCCGCGAGCACGGAACCGCGATCCGCATCGTCGTCGAAGATACCGGAGTCGGTATCTCCGAATCGAGAATCAGCGAGATCTTCGGGGAAACAGCCGAGGTCGCACGAGTACGCGCCGACTCCCGTGAGCACGAGAATCCGAGCCGCAGCGAAACGAAGAGCCAATCGGCAGGAATCGGCCTTCGAAACATAATGGACCGCCTTCATCTCCTGTACCACGGAGAGGCGCATATCTCCATACAGCGCCGGGCGGCTGGGGGAACGGCGGTCACGATGGATATTCCGCCCCACTCCGCGGCAGGCGTCGCGTCGTTGCAGCTCGACGGCGATCGGGTCACCGTACCGGACGACGGTGAAGATGATGTATGATCTGCTGATAGTAGACGACGAACCCCTCGAGCGGGAGGCGCTGCGCTACATCCTTCAGCGGGGATTCGATCGAATCGACACCATCCGTGAAGCATCAAACGGCCGCGAAGCCCTCGAGCTTGTCGCTGAGCATCGCCCGCAGATTGTCCTCATGGACGTGAAGATGCCCGGCATAAGCGGCGTCAGTGCAACGAGGCGTATTCTTGAGAGTCACCCCCGTACCAAGGTAGTTTTCCTCACCGCCTACGACTACTTCGAGTATGCGCAGGAGGCCGTGCGGCTTGGAGCGGCAGACTTCATCGTGAAACCGGCGTCCGACGAACGGATCGAGGAGGTTTTCGGGCGCGTTCTCGCCGAGCTCGACAAGGAGAGCCGCGCTCGCGAGGAGAAGGCGGCGGGCGAGAGGCGCTTGCTGCAGGCCTCCGAATTGCTCAGGCAGGAGTTCGTCAGGGGCCTCGTTCGTGAGGAGCTCTCACAGGAACAGGTCTCCCAATACCGCGACATTCTGGGATTCGATGCCGACGATCTTACAGTAGCAGCATCGGTCGAACTCGACTACGATGGATATCCGGCTCGCGTGGAAACGCCCGAGCACCGCCGCGTTCTGCGACGACGCTGCACCAGAGCACTTGCGGCGCGATTCAACGCGGCGGGCTTCACGGTGCTCGAGGCGCACGAAGGTGAGCACGTTCACCTTCTCCTTCTCGCTGATGAGCAGATGTCGAAGCCGGACGACCTGCGAGAGCTTGTTGACACCATAACGCGCGAGGCAGCGGAGACCGTGCGCCGGGAATACTCGATTACCGCCCACATCGGAATCGATCCTAACCCGCGGCCACCTGAGCTTGCACATCGGGGCTTCCGTCATGCCTCCGTCGCGCGGGCCGAGGCTGTTTCAAGTGGTCGTCCGGTGGTTACCCATAGAAGATCTCCCGCGCTCGAACGTGAAAGTGGGTATCCCTACGAGCTCGAGGCAGCCCTCTTTGAGGCGGTGCGGGACGGGCGGGCGGAGGACGCGCGTCGCCTTGCGGGTGAGGCCGCAGATCGGCTGTCCGGGCAGGTGGACAGCCACACCTTCCTGCGCCGGCGGCTCGTGGAGCTGCTGACGGTGATCTCGCGGCGGCTCGAGATAGATCTCGCTGAGATCGTGGTCGATGAGGTGCGTGCTCTCGACGTCTATGAAGCGGTCGACTCACCTGCACGACTGCGTGCTCTAACCCTGGAGACTGTGGACGCCCTGTGTCAAATGCCGCGGAGGAATGCGGCGCCGGGGTCTCACGCGCGAATCGATCATGTTCGCGCCTACATCGAGGTTCACTACAACGAGGAACTCTCTCTCGAACGCGCCGCAGCGGAAGTACGAATGTCTCCGCCGTATCTCAGCCGCGCCTTCAAGAAGAGCGTCGGAATGAGCTTCGTCGACTACGTCCATGCAACGCGCGTACAACGAGCCAGGGCGTTGCTCAGAGACTCCGAGATGAGCGTGAAGGAGATAGCCGCCGCGGTCGGTTTCGCGGACTCCAATTACTTCAGTCGCGTGTTCAAGCAGCAGACCGGCGTGACACCGAGCGCGTACCGAGACAAACTTGTCTTCCGTGGACAAAATCATGCGGTTCATGAGACCGAGAGAGACCAGGCGGCTCAAGATTATCCTGCAGATCGTAAATTCCTATAGCGCGCGATTCTCGTGGGCAGGGGTACCATGTCAATGAACGCACCACAACAACCCAATAAGGAGGGTGAACATGAAAAGACTTGTAGTGCTGATTGCCGTGCTCCTGCTCGCGGGAGTAGTCGGCGCCTTTGCCTCGGGGCAGGGAGAGGCCGAAGAGGAAACGCATGTGTTCCGGCTCGCCGAGACGCATGCGCAGGATTATCCGACAACGCAGGGAAACTATCGATTTGCTGAGCTCGTGGAAGAACGCACCGACGGCCGCATCACGATCGAGGTGTATCCCGACTCGCAGCTCGGAGAGGAGAGCGACGTCATCGAACAGGTTCAGTTCGGTGGTATCGACATGACCCGGGTATCGATTTCTCCGGTGTCCGCATTCGTGCCGGAGCTGGACGCCTTCCAGCTGCCCTTCCTCTACCAGGATCCCGACCACATGTGGGAGGTGCTGCTTGGTGAGATCGGCGACGAGATGTTCGCAGAGCTCGAGGATTCCGGCTTCGTCGGATTGACCTGGTACGATGGCGGCGCACGCAGCTTCTATACGACCGACAAAGTCGAAACAGTGGACGACCTCGACGGGCTCAACATCCGCGTTCAGGAAGCCCCGCTGATGATGGACATGGTCGAGCTTCTCGGCGCAGTCCCCACTCCCATGCCTTTCGGCGAGGTCTACAGCGGTCTTCAGACCGGCGTTATCGACGGCGCCGAGAACAACTGGCCAAGCTACTACTCCACGAGCCATTACGAGGTAGCCGAGTACTATCTCGAAAACCGCCACACCATGGTCCCCGAAATCACGATCATGAACAAAGATATCTTCGACGAGCTCTCGGCCGAAGACCAGGAGATCATCAAGCAGGCAGCGCGAGACTCAATCGACTACCAGCGCGAGCAGTGGGCCGCGTTCGTCGAGGAGTCGAAAGAGGCTGTCCTCGACGCCGGTATCGAGCTGACGCAGCCCTCAGCCGAGGTGCTTGCTGAGATGCAGGAGCGCATGGAGCCCCTGTACGAGCAACAGCCGGCGAACGTGCAGGAAATGGTCCGACGTATCCAGGCGGTCCGCGAGTAACTGCAGGGCCGAAGCCGACAGACACAAATACGGGCGGTCTCTGCGAGGGGCCGCCCGTTGTGAAAGGAGGTGGCTCGCAGATGCAGTCCCACGCGTTACAGCACGTGCGTACCATGATAAACACCGTGTTCCTCGTGCTCATCACGCTGGCCAAGCTGATGATTGTCGGTATGACCGTACTCATCGGGGTGATGGTGTTCATGCGGTACGTGATGGGCATGGGTATCCGCTGGGCAAATGAACTTGCCCTACTGCTCCAGGTCTGGTTCACCTTCATCGCCATGGCCCTGGGGGTGCGGAAACGGCTTCATATCTCCATCAACATCATGCCGGAGAAGCTGTCGGCAACGATCAACTGGGTGCTGACCAAATTGCATGCGCTGATCATCATCGGAGTCGGTGTTGTCATGGTCGTCTACGGGCGACAGCTCGTCATATCAACCATGCGCTCGGTCCTCCCGGCCATGGGACTGCGATCGGGCTTCCTCTATCTCGCCCTGCCGGTCGGTGGCGCGCTCATTGTACTGGAGTCCCTTCAGGACCTCTTCGGAATAGATCGCCGGGATGAATGGCTGGCACCCTACATCGGCGAAGAACAGGAGATTCCCGAGGAAGACATCGAGGCAACGCAGACGGAGCTTCTGGAGCACGACCATGGCTGACCACACCATAGCTACGTACCTGCTGATCGGGTCCTTTCTTCTGCTTATCTTTCTGAAGTTGCCGATCACGTTTGCTCTGGCCGTATCCACGATTGCGACCGCGTTCTATCTCGACGTGAGTCTGCTGAGCATCGTTCAACGCATGGCATCCGGGGTTCGCATCTTCTCACTCCTCGCAATTCCCTTCTTCATCCTCGCCGGAGAGCTCATGAGCAAGGGGGGTATCGCGACCCGGCTCATCAAGTTCTCCAATCTTATCATCGGGCGCCTGCGCGGAGGGCTCGGCCTGGTCAACGTGCTTGCCAGCATGTTCTTCGGCGGTATTTCCGGTTCGGCTGTGGCCGACGTTTCCTCCATCGGCTCGATCATGATTCCGGTGATGAAGAAGAAAGGATACGATGCGGATTACTCGACCGCGATCACCGTCACCAGTGCCTGTCAGGGCATCGTGATACCGCCGAGCCACAATGTGATCATTTATTCGTTGGCGGCAGGAGGCGTGTCGGTCGGTGCGCTGTTTCTTGCCGGGATCGTTCCGGGAGTGCTGCTGGGACTCGTTCTCATGGCGCTCAGCTACTGGATCGCGGTGCGCCGGGGATATCCCGCCGAGTCGGGCTATACCCTGAAGGAAGCCCGCAAAATCGCCCAGGACGCCATGTTCGGACTGCTCACACCGATCATCATCATCGGCGGTGTCATAAGCGGCGTATTTACCGCGACGGAATCGGCGGCCGTGGCATGTATCTACGCCTTCCTCGTGTCGGCCGGTGTCTACCGGGAGATGAGCCTGCGCCGGTTGTGGAGCGTACTGTACTCAACGCTGCGCACACTGGCCATGGTGCTGAGCCTCATCGCAATGGCTAATGCCTTCGGCTGGTTGCTGGCTTTCTTGCGGGTTCCCGCTCTGGTCACTCAGGGGCTGCTCACCATCAGCGACAACCCCATCGTGCTGCTGCTGTTGATCAACGTCATGCTGTTGCTTCTGGGAATGATCATGGACATGGCACCGCTGATCGTCATAACGACGCCGATTCTCTTTCCGGTGGTTGTGACCGAAATCGGCATGAGCCCGATTCAGTTCGGGATCCTTATGATGCTCAACCTCGGCATAGGGCTGGCTACGCCGCCCGTGGGTACCGGGCTATTCGTGGGCTGTGCGGTTGGTGGAACCACGATCGAGAAGGCTACCAGGGCGATGCTTCCGATGTATGCTGCGATGATACTTGTACTGCTCCTCGTCACCTTTATTCCGGCAATTTCGATGACCGTTCCCAACTGGTTCATGAACTGATGCCGGCGAGGTCGCGATGGCGGCGGCGTGCATCTGCGCCTTCCTCGTCTCGCCGTCGCGCGCGGCCTCAGAGCTTATCGATGAGCATCGAGCACTTGCCCGAGGGAATGGGCAGCGTTTTCTTCTTCTCGCGGAGAATATCGATCGTGAAGTAGTAAAGCTTCTCGGACTCCAGGCGGATCTCCC
>JAWLDL010000002.1:0-31548 GCA_041686675.1 Spirochaetia bacterium
ACCGCAGCGTCGGCGGTATCCGGGCGTCGCTGTATAACGCCATGCCCCTCGAAGGCGCACAGGCCCTCGCCGAGTTCATGCGGGAGTTCGCCCGAAAGAACGGTTGAGGCGGCCGGTAACAAGCTCCGGGCGGCGGGCGCGGCCCGCGGCTCCCGGCGGCCGGCGCCGTCCCGCGCACCCATGCCGCCAGCCCCGGCTCGACGGTTATCCGCCGGGCATGGCCACGAATGCGTTAGTAGCGCGACAAGCTTGAACCCTAGCGGCATTTACCTGTATGCTTGACGCGAGAAAGCTGATCAAAATCAGATCCAAATCGGAAAGGAGGCTCCCATATGGCTCGTGTTGCCATCAACGGACTCGGCAGAATTGGTAGAGCTACATTCAAGATCATCGAAGAGACACCTGAGCTAGAACTTGTAGCAGTGAACGACCTCGTCCCCCCCGACACTCTTGCTTATCTTCTCAAGTATGACACCGTCTACGGTCGCTATCAGAAGGACGTGAAGGCTGACGGCGATTCGCTCGTCGTTGACGGCCGAAAGATCAAGGTCCTCAAAGAGAAAGACCCCGCGCAGCTTCCCTGGAAGGATATGAACGTGGACCTCGTGTTCGAGAGCACCGGTCTGTTCACCGAGGAAGAGGACGCAAAGAAACACATCGAGGCCGGCGCAAAGCATGTGATTATCTCGGCACCGACCAAAAGCAAGACGGTGCGCACGGTGGTCCACAGTGTAAACGGCGCACCCGAGGACGAACATGTGATCATCTCCTGCGCGAGCTGCACCACCAACAGCATCACGCCGCCGGTCGAGATCATCGGTCGCCGGATCGGTATCAAGAAGGCGATGCTCACCACCGTACACGCCTATACCTCTACACAGTCGATCGTCGACTCGCCGCAGAAGAAGGTTCGCCGCGGTCGTGCAGCCGCCGCCAACATCGTTCCCTCGTCGACCGGCGCAGCTGTTGCTACAACCAAGGTTCTCCCCGAGCTGCAGGGTAAGTTCGACGGCATGGCGCTGCGCGTGCCTGTGCCCGTAGGCTCCATCTCCGACATCACCTTCGTCACCGAGCGCCCGACATCCGTGGAGGAAGTCAACAACATCTTCCGCGAAGAGGCCGCCGGCAAGTACAAGGGCATCATGGATGCTATGGAAGACGAGATCGTCTCCAGCGACATCGTGGCAGACCCGCACGCATCCATCGTCGACCTGAACGGCACCATGGTCGTAGATGGCGATCTCCTGAAAGTTACCGCCTGGTACGACAACGAGTGGGGCTACTCCAACCAGATGATCCGCGAGGCCAAAAGCATTCTCTCGCGCTAACCCGCCCCAATTCCGACACATCCGGCGACCGGACGTTTAACGTTCGGTCGCCCTTTTTTTCGTCCATACGTGAGAACGCGGACAGCGCGCGTCACGCTTGCGGGACGTCGACCGAGACACCACCCCGCTCGGCGGAGAGGTAGCCCGCGTAGACCACCGCAATCGTATCAGCCGCAAGCTCACTGTCTGCTTCCGGAGTACTGCCTTCCGCTACGTTCCGGTAGAACGCGTCCATTTCGTGCTGGTAGCCGTTGAACCAGTCCTCGTCCGGTGAGGTGGATGCCCACCCTTCCTTCGTGCCGATCTTCTCCACCACGTAGATGTCGTCGAACTGCGAGCCCTGCGGATTGAATGTCTGCATGCTGGTATTCGGGTTGATGTTGCAGATGCCGCGGTGATTGTTGGCAAGTACTTCGATCCAGTTGTGCACACCGCCGAGAACGAGCTCGGAGGCAAATACATCGGCGAAGGTCCCATCCTCGAACACAACATGCACGTGGCCGAAGTCCTCGACATCGGTGTAATCCGTGCGCAGGAAACCGCGATCCACATACTTGTCCGTGCCGGTGATCCGGTGCACCTGGCAGTTCACCGAAGTTGGCCTGATGGGCCGGCCGAGCCGCCTCCGTCCCTCTACGCGTTTGAAGTAGAGCGTGGTAGCGAGCGGATGGACACCCTTGCCCATTACCGAGCCCCCGCCCGAATGCGACCACACCCCGTAGTACTTCGAGTGCGACCCAGAGTGGGCCTCCTCACCGTGCATCCAGAGGATCTGTGCCTCGGTCTTCTCGATTATCTCCCGCTCTTTCTGCACAACAGGTGAATACACCCAATTCTCCGCGTAGAGCACTATACCGCTGCTCTTCGATTCGGCTGTCCGAATGCGGCGAACACTGTCCATTGCACGCGCAAGCCCTTCTTCGCGGGGGAAGCGCCGTCCGTCGAAATCCGCTCCTCCGTCCCCGAAATACCCGGTGAACGGCTTCTCGATAATGACGCTCCTGCCGGCTCGCAGGGCCGCCACGGCGATCTCCTCGTGGGTTTTCGGGGGACTGCAGACGTGCACGATGTCGCACGAGCCGATCAGCTCATCGAGAGAGGATCGCTCGGGAATACCGCGCTCGGCAGCGTAGGCTGCACGTTTCTCTTTTGTCGGCGAGTACACTCCGCCAACACTCACATTCACTCCATGCACCCTCATCAGAGATTCATAGTGAAATCGGGCGGAAAAACCCGATCCGACAATACCTGCTTTCAATTCTGTGTGCTCCACGTCGGACTCCTTTGGCGATGGCTGTTCTGTGATGGCTCCGCGTCAGCGGCCTCGAGGCGGCAGCACCGCCCGCACGGCCCGCATAACTGTCGACTTAATCCCTCCCACAATAGCGAGAAACCACGGCATCCGGCTCACGATGGTCAGCACCACCAGTATTGCCAGCACAAGCGAGATGGGACGGGTGAAGAAGGGCAGGATATCACCGTCACCGAGAATCAGTGCCCGCCTGAGGTTCTTGTCGAGGATGTCTCCCAGCACGATGCCGAGCACCAGCGGGGCAACGGGATAATCCATTTCTTTCAGGTAGTACCCGAGGATACCGAAAACTACCATCACGCCGATATCGAATACCCGCGACTGAATGGCAAACGAACCGACGACACAAAGCGTGAAGACCACCGGCATGAGCTTCTGTCGGGGGACCTGCAGGACCTTCACCAGCGGGCGAACCATGGACAGACCGAGGATCATCATGGCCGTTGTAGCGAAAAGCACCATGGCGACGACCTCATACACGAACTCGGGCGACTCGATCATGATGAGGGGGCCGGGACGCACCCCGTGGATAAACATCGCGGCGAGCAGAACCGCCGCGGGCGCGGAGCCGGGGATGGCAAGCGAGAGCACCGGAATCATGGTGCCGGCAACGCAGGCGTTGTTTCCGGTCTCTGCGGCAATCAAGCCCTCGATCTCGCCGGTACCGAACTTGTCGCCGTTCTTGCTCGCTCGCTTGGCACGGTCGTAACTGACCCAGGCCGATATGTCCTCGCCTACGCCGGGAACGGCTCCAACGAAGGTGCCGATGATGCCGGAACGGATGATCGTTCTCCAGTATTGCAACACCTCCCATGGCCGCGGGATGACCCGTTCGATCTTGGTGTTGATCACCTCTATGCGGGGCTGCTTCATGACCGTGATAATCTCCGAGAAGCCGAAGATCCCCACCATGGCCGGTATGAGGGCAATGCCGCCTGAGAGGGCAATCGTACCGAAGGAGTAGCGAATGTGAGCGTGTATACCCTCCATGCCGATCATCGCAACGAAGAGGCCGAGGAAGCCGGCGATCCACCCCTTCAACGGGTCTTTCGGCGCGGTGAGATTGCCCGAGATGACGATTCCGAAGATGGCAAGCCAGGTGAACTCATGACTGTTGAAGCGCAGGGCGAAGTTTCCGATGAGCGGCGTGAAAAAGGCAAGTCCGATCATACCGATCACGGACCCGAGGAAACTGCCCACCGTGGCAATGCCGATCGCCCGCCCGGCGCGACCCTGGCGAGCGAGAGGATGACCGTCCACAGCCGTGGCAGCATTGGCCGGAGTCCCGGGAATGTTCAGGAGAATCGCACTGCGGCTTCCGCCATAGATCGCCCCGATGTACATACACACTAGAATGATGACCGCGTTCGAGGTTTCGAGGCTGAACGTCAGCGTTGTCATCAGGGCAACACCCATCGTCGCGGTGAGCCCCGGAAGCATACCGACGATAATGCCGAGTTGCGTCGACCACAGGACATCGAAGATGATCTTCAGGTTCAGAAAGCCGACGACGCCGTCGACGAACATCTGAAAGCCTTCAAACATGGATCATCCCCTCCGTCCCCGGCATCATCGGCAGCGCCGGGTGCAGCAGAGAGAGCCCGCCACCCGGCAGATTCACCAGAAACAGGCTCCGGAAGACGTAACCCACGATGCCTGCGACGAGCACCGCCATCAGAAGCGCAATGCCAATCTTGCGCAGCTGAGCACGTAGGGGTTTGTCGCTCTCGTACTCGAAGTATGCGATGAAAGCGAATACGAACAGCGCGGTCGCGACTTCGTAAGGCACGCGACCGAGAACCACCAACGCGTACACCACGCAGATCACGATTGTCATCGCGAACCGCTTCGTTGCCTCCGCTCGATAGAACCTCGTCACGGCATCCCGGTCGATACCGAGTCGGTAGCCCTTCTTCAGAATCGAGCGAATAAGCATGACCCCGCCGAGGAAGGCAATGATCGCCCCCAGGAAGCCCGGTACGATACCGGGCACCGAGTATGGGTTCACATCCTGCCCCTCGAAACGTGGCATCTGGAGCGCCAGTACGAGCACGCCGATGCCGAAGGCGACGAAGATCATCGCGGTGACGAAGTCCGCTTTCGGCATGTTTCTCTCTTCCATGAGTTCTCCTCACGCAGTTCGTGATTGCCCGTCAGAACAGACCGAGCCCTCGCGCAGGCAAGGGCTCGGGATGTCGAGAACAGTTCGGCGCCGACGGTGCGTCGACCACCCTCTCCTACTCGGGTCGCGGTATGCCGACCTCCTCCGGAGACATGACCGTCTCATCCGCTTCATGCAGAGTCCACGCAACGTTCGAGAGGAACGGCATGGCGTCGGCGACGGCCTCCTCACCCCAGGATGGTGCGAACACGGCTCCGCGCTCGGCAGCGTACTGCCTGAGCTCCTCCGAATCGGCGATGACGGTGTCCCACAGGTGGCCGAAGGTGTCGATTACCTCCTGCGGGGCGTCCTTCGGTACCCAGATCCCGAAGTAGTTCGGCGCCGGCTGGTAGTCCGGAAGCCAGTCGGTGATCGGCGGAATCGTGCCGTAGCCCTCGAGCTCGAGCGGCTGGTCGGCAAGCACCGCCAGGGCGCGGAGGCGACCGCCTGCAAGCATGTCGGCCTGCTCGACAGCGAGCTGGGGAACCACTTCGGTCTCACCGGCAACTGTTGCAATGACCGCCGGGTTGCCGCCATCGTAGGTCACATGGCGCCAGGAAATGTCGGCATGCTTCTCGATCGAGAGCATCGCATTGTGGCCGGCCGAAAGCTGGCCCGCGGTTGCGACCGGGACGTCCGCCCCACTCTCTCCCATAGCGTCCAGCAAGTCACCAAAGTCTTCGTACGGCGTGTCGGGATTGACCGAAACCACCGCGACATTCGCCACAGTGAGGAAGAGCACCCAGTCATCGAGCGTCGTGTCGAGCAGCCCTCGCACCTTGTAGGCACCGAGGTCGGCAGCCGCGCCCGCAGTCCATGTGTACCCGTCATGGGCCGCGTCGAGGGCCCCCTTCGTGCCGACGGATCCCGAAGCACCCGGCTGATTCACCACCACAACCGGCTGGCCCAGCTCCGGCTCGAGCACGCCGGCGGTGACGCGGGTCATCTGATCGGTTGAACCGCCTGCCGACCAGGGGACGATGATCTGGATAGGCTTCTCGGGCATCCACATCTCATCAGCTTCGGCCTCCGCGGCACCGCTGCTTTCCTGCGGCTCTGCGGCCTCCTCCTGACCGCCTCCCGCAAACGCGAACACTGCCGCCAGCATAAGGATGGACAGAATCATCAATCGTCTTGCCATGTGCGAACCTCCTTCATTGGTTGGCCTACCGCCATTAAAGCAGATATCCGAGAGATGTCAACGAATTTCAATCGTCGAATGTTATTTAATTGGCGAGCCATCGATTCAGGTTTGCCGCGACGTAAGCTTCGTCGGTGAGATGCGGGTAGGCTGCGAGGACGCGGTCGATTTCTTCCATCTGACCCGGCGACAGTGTTTCGGAGGGATCGAGGCAGTACACTCCCCTGAACAGGCCCTGGCGCCGGAGGATCTCGTGGATCCCGGCTATGGAACCCCGAAAGCCGTTCGCGGCATCAAAAATGGCCGCATTGGCGTCGGTGAGCTCGTGGGCGTAGACCAGCATATCCTGCGGGGCTCCGACCCCGGCAGCTCTCATCGAGAGAATCGCCTCGACCAGCTCGACCGCGGATTTCGTCCAGACCGCCCATTGGCCGAGCAGGCCGCCGACGAATCCTGCCCTCACGGTATCGTCGCCGACCCGGAAGTCGTACTCGGAAAGCAGGTCGAAAACGATGGAGTCATCGTTGCCGGTGTACAGAGCGATTTCACCAGCCCTTCCGCTCTCGGCGACGGCACGGAGCACGTCGATCGTACGGTAGCGATTGAACGGCGCAACCTTGATAGCGACGACACGCTCTATCTCCGCAAAGCGCCGCCAGAACTCGTAAGGAAGCTGGATGCCACCGACCGCCTCCTGAAGGTAGAAGCCGACCACCGGAATGATGTCGGCCACCGCCCTGCAATGTGCGATGAGATCGTCGAGTCGGGCGCCGACGTGCGCGGACAGACTGAGCAGGGCGCAGTCGTAGCCGAGGTCCCGCAGCTGCCGGGCCTCGCCAAGAGCCTGCTCCCGGAGGCCAAGCACGCCGCCGACCTTCACCACGGCGGCTCCCGCGCCGGCGGTGTACGCATGAATCTCCTCCGCGGCAGCGCGGAGGACACGCTCGAAGAGCCGGGGATATGTCCGAACCTCGAACTGGGTGGTATGAACACCGGCCGCTATCCCGCGAACTCCCGACTCCAGGTAATAGCGAAGCAGCGCGCGTTGGTGCCGCTCGTCTAACTCCCGGTTCTCAGTGAGCGCGAGGGGCATCGCGGGGATCACCCCACCCTGAAGAAGGGCCTGTCTCGTTTCGTTCTCCGTCATCAGTAGCTCCCGTCGGATGTCTCAAAATGAGTCGGCTTGCTCAGCGAAGGCCCGCCGATCTCGATCCAGTGTGCCGTCCACTCCACCATTTTCTGCAACGGCACGCGCGGATAGCCGAAGCGCCCCAGCGCGTCCGAAGCGTTGCCGATGAGCGCTCGCCCCGATTCCTCGCCGACGAACCGCGCCTCCGTCCCCATGAGCTTGGCGAAGGTTTCGGCGGCCCAGCGGATGGACATGATCTCGGGGCCGGTGACGTTGAGAATTCGCGCCGGTGAGGCGCAGATTGTAAGCGCGTAGAGGGCGTGAGCTACCGCGTCACCCTGCCAGATCACGTTCGCGTTTCCCATGGTCAGATCGATCGTCTCTCCCGCCCGCACCTTCATGCCGATGTCGTAGAGAACGCCATAGCGCAGGTCGATCGCATAATTGAGCCTCATAAGGCAGACCGGCGTGCTGTTCTGCTTGCTGTAGTACTCGAATACACGCTCCCGCCCGAGCGTGGTGATGGCGTACTCGCCTACCGGCGCCGGCTCGTCGGTCTCACGCGCGCCCCCGCCGGTGACCGGCACCAGAGGATACACGTTGCCGGTTGAGAACACGACAGTGCGGCTTTCAGGGAATCGCTCAGCAACGAGGGCGGGCAACAGAGTGTTCATCGCCCAGGTGAGCTCCGCCGATCCGCTCGTACCGAATTTGCGTCCCGCCATGAATATGATGTTCGACGCATCAGGGAGGGCCGCAACCGCTGCCCGGTCGAGGAGATCGCAGGCTATGGTGCGGACTCCCGCGGCCTCGAGCTGCTCGCGCTTCCCGGGCGTGGAGAATCGCGACACGCCGATTACCTCGCGAGGGGCCCCCGCCTCCTCGGCGGCGCGCCGGGCCATGCCTGCAAGTTGTGTGCCCATCTTTCCGCCGACGCCGAGCACCATCACGTCGCCGTCGAGCTCTGAGAAAAGCCGGATGAGCCCTGGTGGCGGGGTACTCATCAATTCTTCGAGCTCTTCCTCCGTCTCTATAGTTGCGGGCAAGCCGGTGAAGTCCGTCGGAAGCAAAACAACACTCCTTGTTAGTAATTAGGAGCATGTTCGGTCACGATGACACAGCTGTCAAGCGTTTCCTTCGGCGACACTCCCGCGAGCAGCCACGACAACAGCCCCGTGCCCGGTTTATGTCACCCAGAGCAATTTGTTCACTTGACACGTTGGAAATGCTGTGGTGATGCTGTCGGGGTGCAAATCGCGGTATGCAATGAACTATTCGGTGCGCTCGATTTCGGGCGCAGTTGTGACCTCACCGCCGAAGCCGGTTTCAACGGCATCGAGATAGCGCCGTTTACCGTGGCGTCACGCTCGGGCGTTCCGTCGTCCGAGATCGCGCGGTCCATTCGGCGCAGCCTGGCAGAAAGCGGTCTGGGATTCGCAGGACTCCACTGGCTGCTTGCGAGGCCATACGGCCTCAATGTGGCTGCAGCGGACGCCGGCCTCCGGCGGCACTCGTGGGCGCACGTGGGGTCGCTGTTGCAGTTCGCAGGAGAGCTCGGCGGCGGAAACCTCATCCTCGGATCGCCGAAACAGCGCAGCTTCGCGGACGGGAGTCGCGAGGAGGCGGTCGAGCGATTCGTCGAGGGTATCCTATCGGTAAGTGATATCGCCATAAAAAACGGATGCAGGATCCTGATCGAGGCACTGCCCGCTCGCGTCACGAATTTCGTCAATACCATTGCCGAGGCACGTGCTGTGGCAGAGCTCGCCGCTCACCCGGCGGTCGGCCTCATGTTCGACTTCCACAATGTCGATGACGAGACAGAGTCCACGCCGGCACTAATCCGCCGACACGGCGCGGCGCTCGGTCACGTGCACCTAAACACCAACGATGGCGGTGCCCCCACCCGTGACGATGCGCCAGCTTTCAGGCCGGCGTTCGACGCATTGCGGGAGACCGATTACAGCGGATGGGTTTCCCTGGAGATTTTCACCGAGCCGGCGCAACCGGCGGCCGTGCTCGCCGGCGTTCGTTGCTTTCTGCGGGCGGTTGACGTGCCGTCTGCCACGCAATAGCACCTGTGTAAGCTCACGGCGATGCGACGGGAACGCCGGCGCGCCGGAGAACAGCGGCAGGGCGAGCATTGATCAGCATTAGTCAACGAGGAGGAAGAGCGATGTTCTATTCGGGATTCGCGGACGAGGCGGCCGACGGAATCGACGGACAGATCGAGGTAACCAGGCGCCTCGGGTGGGATCACATCGAGCTACGCGCGGTCGACGGCACGAACGTGCACGACCTGCCCGAGAGCAGGTTCGAGCACGTTGCCGAAAAACTGCAGAGAGCAGGCATACGAGTGAATTGTCTCGGCTCCAACATCGCCAACTGGGGGACAGAGGTCGAGGAGCCACTCGACAACATGCTGGCCATGACCGAAAGGGCGATCGCCCGCATGAAGGCGCTGGGCACGCGACAGGTCAGAGTTATGAGTTTCAAGATCCTCGAGGATGAAAGCGGCCGAGCGCTCGAGGATCAGAAGGAAGAACTGCGCTTCGAGAAGCTGCGCGCGATCACCGACCGCTTTACCGCGGAGGGGCTCGTTCCGGTTCATGAGAACTGTCACACATACGGCGGGATGAGCTGGGAGCACACCAGAACCCTGATCTCGGAAGTGCCCGGCATGAAACTCGTCTTTGACGTCGGCAACACGCCTCTGACAGCTGACTTCCGGAGACCGTACCCGTATCCCCGGCAGTCCTCTCTGGAGTTCTACCGAAACGTAAAAGATCACGTGGCGCACGTGCACATAAAGGACGCGCGGTATGACCCCGCCGACGGCAGCGAGATCTACACGTTCCCCGGGGACGGAGGAGGCGAGGTTCCCGAGTTTCTGTCCGAGCTCTTCGCGGACGGCTATGATTCGTGCCTGTCGATCGAGCCCCACATGGCGGTTGTCTATCACGACCCTTCAGTGACAGCGAGTGAGGACAAGCGGAAGGAAAACTACGTTGAGTACGGACGACGTCTAATGTCGCTCGTCGACCGCATGAGAGTGGAGGCGCCGTAGAAACGCCTCCGTCCCTGTTATCGGCGCACTGTCAGAAGCCGCCGCAGCGACTCGGAGAACAGCGAAAGTGTCGAACCGCAAGCTTCGCCACCCTGGAAGGCGTTCTTCAACCGCTCAAACGATACGTCACCCGGCGCATAATGCGGCAGCTCCCGCCGAAAGCGTTCCGCCAACCGGTCCGTCAACACCTGCTGACTCGTGAAGGGCCCGAAAATCAGGACACGGTCCGGAAACAGGATCCGGTAGAGGTTTTCGAGAGCAAGTCCCACCGAGTCCAGCGCACGGACGATACCGGGCAGCGATAGTGAATCGATTTCATCATAGAAATGCGTGAACGCCGTCTCTTCCTCGGGCGCCGCAGGGAACTGTTCGCGAATACGAGGCAGCAGGGCCCACAGTGCCGCTTCCGTCTCGAGACAACCGAAGTCACCGCACATGCATGGTGCACGCGAATCCCGGAACATCCGCACATGGCCGATCTCTGCAAAGCTGCCCAGCGTTGAGCTCATGACCTGCCCTTCAAAGGCGTAGGCCGCGCCGATCCCATAACCCCAGTGAAACAGGAGCGTTCCGCCGTTTCGCAGCTCCGGCCGGCGCTCGAGCAGAAACCTGAGCTCGGCAGCCTGCATCCCGTGCATCTGCACTGGTACGTCGAGCTCACGCTCAAGATCAGACGCCTCCAATTCGCGCACATGCGGCCAACGACCGCTGTTAACCCACCGTCCCTGCCGTGCGTTGACAATGCCGGGTAGAGAGAGTCCGACACCGACAAGCTCGCTGTCTTCGGGGGCTTTGGCGCAAACCGTCCTTATGATTTCCAGGATGATCTTCCGCGCCTCGGCATCACCGACTGACTCGGGCATGAGCCGCGACTCCTCTGCGACCGTGTTATCACCGAAGTCTACCAGAGACGCCACGAGCGTACGAGAGACAACGCGCACAGCCACTGCAACAAGGCGTGTGAACTTTGGTAGCAGCTGAAACTCCGGTCGTCCCTGGCTCCCGCGGTTCTGAGGCGCCCCCTCTTCCACCAGTCCGTCTTCGAGCAACTCCTGCACGACGTTGGAGATGGTCGTCGGCCGGATGTCAAGCATCTCGATGAGCCGTTTGCGCGTGAGCTCGGGAACGGTACTCACAAGCGACAGCACGAGCGCTTTCTCAGCGTCTTTGACTCGGTGGGCATGTCCGTTGTGTACGTCGGCGATGCTACTGACCATTGGCGTCTACGACCACGCGGCCGTTTCTGATGACCTTGAGTATCATGACTCGGTTCTCGATCGGCCTGTTTCTGAATAACACGAGGTTTGCCCGTGCGCCAACAGTGATGCCGCCGGCCAGATCGGATAGGCCAAGGAGACGCGCCGGATTCGTGGTCGCTGCCTTGACGGCGCGGCCCATTCCTCCGTCCCCGGGTTTTCCGGGTCGGTGTTTTTCAGAACGTCGGGTAGATCGTCCTCCGTCCCCCGGGATCGTAGCGGCGCGAGCCGTGCGGGCGACACAGTGGTCAAGAAGATGACCTGCGCCGGCGAGATACTCGCTGCCGGCAAGCTGCAAATGTCCGTCGGCGAATGCCTCCACTTCGACCGTGCCCCATCGATATGTGCCTTCAGCGTAACCGGCGATCGGAGACACGTCGCTTACGAGTATGAGGCCGTCCTCGCCCTTGGCGCGTGTGATCACCGTGAGCACTTCATCGGGCAGATGGAAGCCGTCAGCGACCACGCTGGCGGTTAGCCGATCCTCGGCAAGCTGAGGCCAGATATGGTTGCGCAGGCGATGGATCTGAAGTGCGCTGCCGTTCCCGAGGTGCGTGGAAAGGCGAGCCCCTGCCGCAACGGCCTCGCCAATCAGGACGGCATCAGCCTCGGTATGGCCGATGCCGACCACCACACCGTCGCCTGCTACCCGTTCGATAAACGGTAGCGCACCGTCACGCTCCGGCGCGAGCGTCATGATGGAGACACGGCCCCCGCTTGCCTCCTGCCATTCTTCGTACTCGCCTAAGCTGGGATCGCGAACGAACTGCGCATCGTGTGCACCCCGTGCCCCGTCATTCTCAGAAATGTACGGGCCTTCTACGTGGATACCGGCGACGCTTCCCTCAAGATCTGCATCAGAACCGATGGGGCCCTCGGCGGAAAGCGCTGCAGCTATTGCTCGAAGGCTTCCCAAGATTCGTTCGTGGGAGTTAGTGATTACGGTCGGCACGTGCGTGGTTGTTCCGCTAACAACCAGTAGTTCCACGATGTGGCGAACGTCGCCGGACCGAAGATTCTCACCGGAGTAGTCGATGCCGTGGTACCCGTTTACCTGCAGGTCGATGAACCCCTGTGAGACAAACGGTGCATCATCGGAAAGGTCGACCGGCGTCGCTCGTACCACACGATCGCCAGAAACCTCTACTTCAACACCGCCTCCGGTGAGCGGCGACCGTCCCTTCAGTATCATTCCTGGCTCCACCCGGAAATTTGCGCCCAAAGATTATTCACATTGAACGTTACTATCTTGTATCATCGGTTCAGCATTGCGGTCAAGGAAAGCGAGGGTACATGCAACTCCACACGTTCCAAGGCAAAGATGAGTTAGGGGCAGCGGCGGCCACTGCCGGCGCGGAACAAATCCGCGTGGACATAGAGCGACATGGCAAAGCCAACATAGTACTCGCCACCGGTGCGAGTCAGTTTGACACACTATCTGCACTCGTGCGGTCCACGGCCATTGACTGGTCCAAGGTGACGGTCTTCCATCTGGACGAGTATATCGGCATTGGTCCGAATCACCCGGCCAGTTTCCGCCGATATCTTCGCGAGCGTTTCGCCGACAAGGTGGGACCTCTGGCCGACTTTCACTACATCGCAGGCGATACCGAATCCCCGGATGCCGAGGCCCGTCGGCTTGCCCAGCTCATCGACCACCGCGATATCTGCGTTGCCTTCATCGGTATCGGCGAGAACGGGCATCTTGCGTTCAATGATCCGCCGGCGGACTTCACGACGACGGCTCCCTACATCGTGGTCGATCTCGATGAGCAGTGCCGACAGCAACAAATGGGCGAAGGCTGGTTCGACAGCTTTCATGCAGTTCCAACGCGGGCCATTTCAATGAGCGTCAACCAGATAATGAAGGCGAGAACTCTCATCGTCTCCGTCCCCGACGAGAGAAAGGCGAAAGCGGTCCATTGCGCTGTCGAGGGGCCGATCACTCCCGAATGCCCAGCGTCGATGTTACAGCGACACCCGGACTGTCGGCTTTACCTGGACACCGAATCTGCGGTTCTTGTTGAATAGCGTTGCGCAGTTCCTCCTCCGTCCCTGTCATCATTCGCGGTCGCCGTTTTTTTGACGGTTTCACTTCGACTCCCCCTCCGTCCCCCGAACGCCGTCCACTGTTGGCGCCCCCTCCTGTTGCCGCCGCCCGAACCGTAGACACAAATCGGCGCATCTTGCAGAGTGTGAGGGAACAAAGATCCGCCGAGCGCCGGCCCCTTGGCTTGCCGGTGCCAGTGATCTGCGAGGGTCAGCACACAAAAGGAAGGTGATATGTCCGACACCAAAAGCGGATCTCCGATCAAGCTTGGAGTCGTCGGCCCCGGCCTCATCTGGGACAATGCGCACCGTGACGTGCTCCTGTCTCTCACCTCTTCGTTTGAAGTCGCGGGCTTTCTAGCACGAAGCGACATCACGCTTTCGAAGGCGCACGCACAGGTCCCGTCGGCAACGTTGTATCACGACTACGACGCATTTCTCGCAGCGCCGGAAATCGAGGCTGTCGTTCTGCTCACACCTATCCCTCAAAATGCGCCAATGACGGTCCGAGCCCTCGAAGCGGGAAAGACCGTCTTTGTGGAGAAGCCGTTCGCGGTGAGCGTCGCTGAGGGTGACACGGTGCTCGACGCCTCTTCGCGCGCGGGTACGCCCGTTTACGTGCTCGAGCAGGCGCCGTACGCACAGCTTTGGAATCGAGTCGGCGAGATCATCCGTGCCGGGCGGGTCGGCACGCCTGCGACGTACGAGAAAGTTCGGCATGTCTTTCTCGACCCCCATGAGGATCAAAGTGGTGGCTATGGCAAAACCGACTGGCGTATCGACACGACCTTTCCCATAGGAAACTTCTTCGACGGCGGGGTGCACGATCTGGCGGTGCACGCGAAGCTATTCGGTTCTCCTGCTCAGCTCAGGGCCTGGGGCAACAACTTCCGTCCTGGGTTCGGGGAATTCGACCACGTGTCTACGCTATTTCGCTACGAGAGCGGCCTGACCGGCTTTTTCAGCCACTCGGCGTTTTTAGGGGGACGGAGGAATTACTTCACCATCCGGGGAACCGAGGGCCTGATTCACATCGACGAGACAGGTCCATTTCTGGAGTCCAAGCGCGGCACACGCGAGAACATACCAACGGATCCTGAATCCCCCCATGAACAGATGTGGCGGGCGCTGGCAGACGCTGCTGCCGCCGGCGCCCCGGCCCCCTACACACTGGAGCACGCCGCGCGGGATCTTTCACTTCTCGAACACATTGGTGCGTCTCTCCATCGAAACGCCGAAGTCGATGTCACCTGACAGGCAGGCGACCGGCGTCCCTGCCTTGACCGCAGTCTAACTCGACTCCCGTGCGTCGGCGACATCTTTCGGACTTGCCTCGGTGACGCCTACCTCGGAGCTCTCCATGGATTGGAGTTCTTCCGGTTCCTCGCCGTCGTCCTCCTCGTCCTCCGTCCCCGCGGCCGCCGGGGCCGCCCCGGGTGATTGCGCCGCCGGAAGCTCCGCCGCCTCGGTCTTGAACGTGTCGACCAACCTGTCGAGCTCGTGCATCCGCTCGCGCGCGCGTTCAGAGACGGAACTGATCTCGGTCATCGATCGCAGAATCCAGGAGCTGCCGTTGCCGATCTCTTCGAGACTCGACCTGACGGACTCAGCGACGCTGGTCACCTGGTTCATCGCGCCGCGGATATTCTCGCTTTCTTCGCTGATGCTCTCGGAGCCTTCCTTGACCTGCCCCGTAACGGTGCGTATTTCACTCGAGGCCTCCATAATCTCCCGACTACCGAGGCGCAGTTCATCCATACTCTGTGAGATCTCGGCCATTGCGTTCGAGAACGAGCGGATATCGGTATTAATCTCCTCCACCGTCTGCTGGCTCTGCTCGCTCGCCTCGAGTGCCTCCCGGATGCGCCCCGTGATCCACCGCAGGGCTTCATCGATCTGGGAGGCGTTCTCAGAGGTGGATTCCGCGAGCTTGCGTATCTCTTCGGCAACCACCGCAAAGCCTTTGCCGGCTTCACCCGCATGTGCGCTCTCGATCGCCGCGTTCATCGAGAGCAAATCAGTCTGTTCGGAGATCGTGTTTATGATCTGGATGATCTCGAGGATGTCATCGATCTTCTCACTGATGCCGCTGATGATGGTATTGGTAGATGCAACCCGCTCACCGGCCTGCCCCGTCACGCTCGCCAGTTCTTCTGCGCGGGCGCGCCGGTCCTCGCTGAGCTTCGCGACATTCTCGATCGATGTCCCGAACTCTTCGATGGAAGCTGAACTCTCTTCGATCGCGCTCGACTGGGTTTCGATGCTTGTATTCAGGCCTTCGACGCGCTGAGTTATCTCGGCGATTGCGCCGGCGCTCGTCCCGATGCTCTCGTCGAGACCCGCAAACTGCTCCTGTATGGATTTGATAGTTCTATCGATTTGGTCGATGGCGCCGGCGGACTGTTGAGAGCCCTGCGTGAGCGTCTCCTGGAGGTCTGTCATCTGCCCGGAGGCCGATCGGACCGTACGCATGAACTCCCGGATATTATCAAGCACCGCATTAGTGTACCTGCAGAGCGAGCCGATCTCATCGCGACGCGTATCGTGAAGCTGCGGGGTCATATCCAGCTCCGCCATCCGCCCCATTGCGCTTTCCAGCGACCGAACCCGCGAGGTCAAGCCTCTCGAAAATCTGATCAGCACGATCGCCGCCAGAGCCAGTCCCACCACCATCGCTATGGCCGAAACACGCAGTGCGCGCGACTGGAGCGTCGCCACACGCTCCTGCACTCCCCCGTTTATGGATTCTAGATTGGTAACGAGCGATTCGCGAGTTACCACATCCACGCTCTGCAGCTCCTGCCGCGCGGCCACCAGAGACACAATGGTGGAATTGGCGGCATATCGCTCGAGCGCGTCGCTTTCGAGCATTGGATCGATTCCCAACTTGAAGAAATCGGGGATTTCGTCGCTCTCCAGAACTTCGCCGAGTGTCTGCCGTGCGTTCTCCACACCTCGCCGGGAGTTCTGCCAGATAACGACCGTTCGGTCCAGAAGATCCTTCAGATCATGATCCACCTGATCGAGCCAACGATTTGCGGCCAGGCGGTCGAGAGACTGTTCGAAAGAATCAACAGCCGCGTCCCAGTCACGCAACAGGCGATCGAGGTCATACTGAGAGAGTATCAATGTCTTGTTCTGATCGGTCACACGATAGACGTCTCGCGCAGCCCGCAATGCATCGTTTTGCAACGTGTACAGCCCTCGTGATGTGACAAAGGCGTTCCCGGCAAACACTGCCACTGACACAAATACGACCACGATGAGCATCACGATAGCGGTTAGTTTTCCAGAGAGCTTCATTACGCCCCTCCAAAAGGCGGGAGGATCCTGTTCGATTCAGCGGGATCGTACCACGTTTTGACGTTTTTCGACAGAGTATGATCCCACATCCAGCGGCCGGCGGCCGGTGCCGGCCGGCACGGGGACGGAGGACGCAACCGCAGGAACCCGAGGCGTTTGCTCGAAGCCTTTCGGCTGTGATAAAAGAAACAGACGGCAGGTTGGGGACGGAGGATTATGGACTGGATACAAGAAGCCCTCGAACACATTCACGGAGCAGATGAACTACGCGCCGTCGCTGATCAGTTCCTCAGATCAGACCGGGGTACACAACGAGAAGCACTTGAGAAACTGTGGCAGTTCATCGGGACCCTTGAAGAGGATGAAAAGACGAAGTTCACCGTGATGGCTGTGATTCTCGAGACGGCCGCTAACGTACTCCACGAGCGCCTGGGTGACTAGCTCACGGGGACGGAGGCGTTACAGGGGCGCAGGGGAGGCCTCGCAGAGCCCGGCAGAACCAGGACGGCAGCCGAAAAGGCCGGCAGAGGAGCGAAAATGAAATGTGAGCCTGTGAGCGAGATCCTGGCAGTAGTTAAAGAGAAGCTCGATCAACTATCTGCCGACGAACTCCGGAAACTTGCGGAGTGGATTGAGGTGTACGCTCAGAGCAAAGAGCGCGCCGAACAACGCGAATAGAGCATCCGAGATTCTCGAGTAGCCGAAGATCATCCCTGTGCAAGGCTGCGGGAGGTGAAGTTGGGAAAGAGCAACCGGACGACGTCCGTCGGCGGGTCGACTACGTGCGGGGGGCCGTCGCGGACAAACGCGAGTCCGTTGTACTTGTAGTCTCCGGCAGTCGCCACGAGTCCCGCGCGCACGGGATTCTCCGAAATGTAGGCGAAGGTACGTTGAAATTGGCGCAGACTTCCTATAACGAAACTCTTGAAACGATCGTACCACACGTGGCCGTGGATCTCGTAGTGCCGATTGAACCGCAGGGCAAAGCAACTCAGGATCCACTGCATGATGCGCGAAAGCGATTCACCATCGCCCGGACGAATCATTAGGTGGAAATGATTCTCCATGATGCAGATGTTCACGACGGTGAAATCAAACTTTGTCCTGGCGCGAACAAGGATTCCGATGAACATCGCTTTTACAATGCGCGAGCTGAGGATGAACTCCCGGCGGTTGGCGCGAGCCATAACGTGGTAGGTAGCACCTTGCACAATTCTTCGTGGTTGTCTCACACCCCTGGATACTGCGTATTTGGACCTGCTGCTTTTATCTCACTCGTGATTTTTCGCATATTCCATTCTGATTTTCCGCGACCCCGTGGCCTCCGTCGCCTCCCGCTTCCTCCGTCCCCGCCCGGATTCCGACCCCGCCCGCCTGGATCGCGCGCCTGGATCTTCGCGGGCATCCTCCGTCCCCGCCGTCCCCGCTCACGGTGCTGGATTTGGTGTGTTTCATACGAAATTTCCGCATAATTACCAAAGATTACTTGACCGAGTCCGTGAAGTTTGTGTAGTGTTCGCCCCAACACACGCGAAAAACGGACGTGGAAGACATGATTTCAGCGACGGCGGCACAGAACGCACTCATCACCCCTTTTTCATCGCCGATACGAATCATGTTTCGTCCGCCTGCCCGCCCTTTCTCGCTTTTTCCCCCGATTTCCCTCTACATTAGCATTCTACTCCTTAGCCTCCTTAGTCTGCTCCGCTAGGCACGCGTCCGATAAACAGACGCAGACCTGAGCGGAGCCTCGAGAAGAACCCGAGGAAGGGTGAGGCATGCGCGTGTGTAAACAGATGCTGCCGAAGGAGGGCAACATGAGCGAGCGAAATGACTACGTATACGTGTTCGACACGACCCTGCGCGATGGCGAACAGTCGCCGGGGGCAACCCTGACCTCTGCCGAAAAACTCGACGTCGCACGCGGTCTTGCCCGCCTCGGTGTTGATGTGATCGAGGCCGGCTTCCCGGCGTCGTCTCCGGACGATCTCGAGGCGGTGAGGCGAATTGCGAAAACCGTCGGCAACGAGCCCCGCACCACGTTTCCGACTCCGCCGGCGATCTGCGGCCTCGCCCGCACCAATACATCGGACATTGACAAGGCCTGGGAGGCGATTAAGGACGCGGCCCGCCCGCGCATCCATACCTTCATCGCGACCTCGTCCATCCACATGAAACACAAGCTGCAGCTCGAGCCCGAACAGGTGATCGAGCGCACCCGCGAGATGGTGAGCTACGCGAAGTCTCTCACCGAGGACGTCGAGTTCAGCCCGGAGGATGCCGGGCGGAGTGACCCGGAGTTTCTCTATCGCGTCCTCAAAGTAGCCATCGAGGCCGGAGCTACGACTGTAAACATCCCGGACACAGTCGGTTACACGACTCCATCCGAGTTCGGGAAACTCATCCAGGACATCATCAGGAACACCGAGGGGGCAGAAAACGTCATCGTTTCGGTGCACTGTCACAACGACCTCGGTCTCGCAACAGCCAATACCCTCGCCGGCGTGCAGAACGGCGCCCGTCAGGTGGAGGTAACGATGAACGGCATCGGCGAGCGCGCCGGAAACACATCACTCGAAGAAGTGGTGATGACGCTGCGCACACGCAAAGCGTCCTACAACCTCGAGACCGGCATCGACACGACGCAGATCACCCGTGTCAGCCATATGGTCTCGAACTACACGGGGATGTACGTGCAGCCGAACAAGGCCATCGTCGGCGCGAATGCGTTCGCACACGAGGCCGGAATCCATCAGCACGGCATGCTCAAGCACCACGAGACCTACGAGATCATGCGCCCCGACATGGTCGGGCTGTCGAAGTCGAAGCTCGTGCTCGGCAAGCACTCGGGTCGCCACGCGCTGCGCGACAGACTCAAGGAACTCGGCTATGAGCTGTCCGACGAGAATCTGAAGGCGGTCATGGCGAGGTTCAAGCAACTCGCCGACAAGAAGAAGAACATCACCGACGCGGATCTCGAGGCATTGATGGCCGATGAGGTCTACAAGCCGCGGGAGATATTCTCTCTCGAGGATCTGCAGATTACGTGCGGTACGGCCGGCATGCCGACTGCCGCGGTCAGGCTGAAAGGACCGGACGGCAGGACACACACCGCCGCAACCATCGGCACCGGCCCCGTCCATGCGGCGTTCACTGCCGTGGAGCAGATCGTAGGTGATCACGTGACGCTGCTCGAGTTCACCATCAACGCGGTGACCGAGGGAATCGACGCACTGGGCGAGGTCACCGTCCGCATCATGCACGAGGGCGAGGAAGACGACGGCATGAATCCCCAGTACGAAACGAAAACGCGTCGCACATTCGGCGGCCACGGGGCCCATACCGATATCGTGGTTGCAAGCGTCAAGGCGTATCTCGCCGCCCTCAACAATATGTTCAACGCCACCGGCAAGTTTGCCGCCGAGGCAGACGCCGCGGCCGGCCCCGCTGCGGGCGGGGACGGAGGACGAGGGCAAGCGCAGGCTACGCCTGCTTCGACCGAGTCGCAACCGACCGCCGCAGCGAAAACCGCCAAATAGGAGGCCAAGCAATGGATCATGGGGCACGCACGCTTTTCGACAAGGTCTGGGACCGGCACGTCGTCGTGGACGAACCCGACGCGCCGTCGGTCCTCTACATCGATCTCCACCTGGTCCACGAAGTCACCTCGCCGCAGGCCTTCACGGGCCTGCGGAATCGGGGGCTCACCGTTCGCCGTCCCGACAGGACGCTCGCAACGATGGACCACTCCACACCCACAACGCCGCATCATATGCCGATGGAGGACGCTCTCGCCGCAGCACAACTCAAAGCGCTCGAGCAGAACACCGGCCAGTTCGGCATCACCCTCTACGGGCTCGGCTCCGAGAACCAGGGGATCGTTCATGTGATCGGACCTCAGCTCGGACTGACACAGCCGGGAAAGACAATCGTCTGCGGCGACAGTCACACCTCGACCCACGGAGCCTTTGGTGCGCTGGCCTTCGGCATCGGAACGAGCGAAATCGAGCACGTGCTCGCCACGCAGACGCTTCTGCAGGATAAGCCCAAAACCTACGAAGTGCGGGTGGACGGGCAGCTCAAGCCCGGCGTGAGCGCCAAGGATATCATCCTCGGCCTCATCAGTAAGATCGGTATCGGCGGCGGCACGGGCCACGTGTTCGAGTACCGGGGTGAGGCCATCCGCTCACTCGGCATGGAGCAGCGCATGACGATCTGCAACATGTCGATCGAGGCCGGCGCGCGCGCGGGGATGATCGCACCCGATGAAATCACCTTCGAATACCTCGCTGGTCGCCCACACGCGCCGCAGGGCACGGAGTGGGAGGCGGCGCTCTCCTACTGGAAGACACTGCCGAGTGACGAGGGCGCCACGTTCGACACGAGCTTCGTGATGGACGCCTCCGAGCTCGAACCGATGATCACGTATGGAACGAACCCGGGGATGGGTATGCCGATTACCGGCAGGATCCCGCGCCCCGATGACCTCTCGAGCTCCGATCAGCGCGGGACCCTCGAGAAGGCGCTTGCATACATGGATCTGAGGCCCGGGGAGTCGTTACTTGGAAAGAAGATAGACGTGGTCTTCATCGGCTCGTGCACAAACTCGCGAATCTCGGATCTTCGCCTCGCTGCGCAGATGATGGAAGGTCAGAAGATCGCACCGGGCGTCCGGGTCCTCGTGGTGCCGGGTTCTGCAACGGTGAAGCGACAGGCTGAGGAAGAGGGCATCGACCGCGTTTTCAAGGAAGCCGGTGCCGAATGGCGGGAGGCCGGCTGCTCGATGTGTATCGCCATGAACGGCGATCAACTCGAGCCGGGACAGTACGCGGTGAGCACGAACAACCGCAATTTCGAGGGCCGCCAGGGCAAGGGTGGCCGCACCTTCCTCGCATCCCCCCTGACCGCTGCGGCATGCGCCATCACCGGCAGCGTCACCGACCCCCGACGCCTGTTCGAGCGCGAGCTCGCAGCGGTGTAGGATGCAGCAGGACGACACACACAGGAGACACGACATGGAAGGCTTTTCACAACTGACATCCAGGCTCATACCCATACCGACGGAGAACATAGATACCGACCAGATCATCCCGGCACGATTTCTCAAGGTGACCGACAAAGAGGGTCTCGGAAAGGTCGCGTTCTGCGACTGGCGATACACGGACACGGTAGCCAGGCTCGATGATGCCGATGCGGCGACCCTCAACGAAAACTTCGTCATGAACGATGAGCGCTATCAGGGCGCGACGGTCATACTGGCCGGAGATAACTTCGGCTGCGGTTCCTCGCGCGAACACGCACCGTGGGCTCTGATGGGCGCCGGCGTTCGCGCAGTCATCTCCACATCGTTCGCCGACATCTTTCGCAGCAACTCGTTGAAGAACGGCCTGCTGCCGATCATCGTTTCGCCAAGGACGCATCACCGCCTCTTCGAGATGGTGAACGAAGACCCGGGGACGGAGGTTACGATCGACCTCGAGTCGAATCAGCTCCGGCTGCCCGACGGCACGGCTGAGGAGTTCCCCATCGACGGTTTCGCGCGCAAGTGCATTCTCCAGGGCGTAGACCAGCTCGGATACCTCCTCTCTTTTCGCGAGAAGATTGAAGAGTTCGAGCGTAGCCACGTTGTCTACGGCAGTCCGGTCGGGTAGGCTGAGCTCATGAGCAGTGCACGTATCGTACTTCTGCCGGGAGACGGCATTGGTCCCGAGGTCGTGGCCGAGGGCGTGAGGGTTCTCAAGATGGTAGCCGAGATATTCGGCCACCGGTTCGAGTTCGAGGAGCACCTTATCGGTGGCGCATCCATTGATGCCACCGGCGAGCCACTCGGGGAGGAAGCCCTGGCTGACTGCCGCAAGGCCGACGCCGTGCTTCTCGGCGCCGTCGGCGGGCCCAAGTGGGATGACCCGTCCAGTCCGGTGCGACCCGAACAGGGGCTCCTGCGCATCCGCAAGGAGCTCGGTCTGTTCGCCAACCTCAGACCCGTGCGCATGACCGAGAGCCTCGCATCGGCCTCGCCCCTCAAGGAAACGGTCGTGACGGGCGCCGACCTGCTGGTCGTTCGTGAGCTCACCGGCGGCATCTACTTCGGCGAGCCCCGCTACCGAGAAGGTGCAGGGGCTGACCGCCGCGCGGCGGATACGTTGGTCTATACGGCGCCGGAGATCGAACGGGTCGTGCGCCTCGCGTTCGAGCTCGCGCGGGGACGGAGGAAGCACGTGACCTCGGTCGACAAGGCAAATGTGCTCGACAGCTCCCGCCTCTGGCGGGAAGTCGCAGGTGAGGTTGCCGCAGCGAATCCGGACATCGAGTTCGACAACGGCCTCGTTGATTCCGTAGCGATGAAACTCGTGAGCTCGCCGACTTCCTACGATGTCATCGTCACCGGGAACATGTTCGGCGACATCCTCAGCGACGAGGCCTCCATTCTCGCCGGCTCTCTCGGCATGCTCCCGAGCGCTTCTCTGGCCGAGGGCCGCTTCGGGCTCTACGAGCCCGTGCATGGGTCGGCGCCTGACATTACCGGGAAAGGTCTTGCGAACCCCGTTGCGACCGTGTTGAGTGCGGCCATGATGCTCCGCACGTCGCTCGGATTGGGGACGGAGGCGCAGGCGGTGGAAGCCGCGGTGGATGCCACGCTCGCGGCCGGCTATCGCACCCGGGACCTCGCCGCACAGGGTGAGGCAATCAGCACATCCGATTTCGGAACTCACATCGTAGAAAACCTCGAAAAGCACGCACGTAAGGAGTAGATAGTATGGCTACCTACGATCCGAAGGGGCGCAGCGCCCTTATCACCGAAGGAACCAACCGCGCGGCCGCCCGCGCCATGCTCAAGGCGATCGGCTTCAACGATGAGGACCTGAAAAAGCCCATCGTCGGCATCGCCAACACATGGACGGAAACCATGCCGTGCAACTACGGTCTCCGCGATCTGGCCGAGTATGTGAAGCAGGGAGTCCGCGCCGCCGGCGGCACACCGATGGAGTTCAATACGATATCGGTCTCTGACGGCGTGGCGATGGGCACACCCGCGATGCGGGCGTCCCTGGTCAGTCGTGAGGTAATCGCGGATTCCATCGAGCTCATGGGGCACGGATATCAGTTCGATGCCATGGTGGTGCTGGTCGGCTGCGACAAGACGATCCCCGGCGGCGCGATCGGGCTTACGAGATTGAACATCCCGGGCGTGGTGCTCTACGGGGGCACCATCATGCCCGGGAAGCATAAGGGCCGAAACATCACGATACAGCAGGTCTTCGAGGCCATCGGTCGGCATTCCGCCGGACAGATCGATGATGTGGAACTCAAGGAAATCGAGGATTGCGCCTGCCCCGGCCCGGGCGCCTGCGGCGGTCAGTTCACGGCCAATACGATGGCGACGGCGCTCGAGTTCATCGGCCTGTCAGCCATGGGCACCGCCTCCGTCCCCGCGGTAGACGAGGCAAAACGTGAGGTAGGACGGCACGTGGGTGAGCTCGCCATGGAAGCCCTTTATGCAGGCCGGAGGCCCCAGGACGTCCTGACACACGACTCTTTTGAAAACGCCATCGCAAGCGTTGCCGCGACCGGTGGGTCCACGAACGCGGTGCTTCACCTCCTTGCACTCGCCGACGAGGCGGGAGTGCATCTCGAGCTCGAGGACTTCGACCGCGTTTCCGAGGCGACTCCTCTCTACGCAGATATGATGCCGAGCGGCAAGTATTCGGCGTTCGAGCTCTTCCACGCCGGTGGCACGCGCCTTGTGGCGAAACGGCTGCTCGATGCCGGGAAGCTGAACGCCGACTGCATGACGGTCACGGGCCGCACCATTGCAGAAGAAACCGCTGAGGCGGTAGAACGCGAAGGGCAGCAGGTCGTCATGGCCCTCGACAAACCGCTCAAGCCCCGTGGTGGCCTCGTCATCCTGCGCGGCAGTCTCGCTCCGGACGGAGCGGTCGTGAAAGTGTCCGGCGCTGAGTACATGCAGCACTCCGGCCCCGCCCGCGTGTTCGACGGCGAAGAGGATGCGATGGACGCGGTGATGAACGATCGGGTAACGGCCGGCGACGTGGTGGTCATCCGAAACGAAGGCCCTCGGGGTGGCCCCGGCATGCGCGAAATGCTCGGCGTGACCGCGGCCATCGTCGGCAAGGGGCTCGGGAGCTCCGTTGCGCTCATCACCGACGGACGGTTCAGCGGCGCGACGAGAGGGCTCATGATCGGCCATGCGACGCCCGAGGCGGCTGATGGCGGCCCGCTGGCATTCGTCAGGGATGGCGATACGATCAACATCGATATCGACAGGCGCACGATTGATCTGCAGGTCGACCGGCAGGAGCTCGAACGCCGTGCGGAGGGCTGGGAACCGCCACAGCAGAAATACCCACGCGGCGTTTTTGCGAAGTACGCCGGGCTGGTCGGTTCGGCGAGCCGCGGTGCGGTCGTTGGGAACCCGCCGACGCCTCGTAGCCGCCCAGCATTGAAGGCATAGACAACGCATGGAGCTCGTCTCCGCACGTTTTTCCGATGTCCTCAACGTCGTGGAGCTGCGGACAAAAGTCATCAGTGTTTCTTCGTTCGCGCTGGGCACTGCATTTGCAGCATACGAGGCGGAGGAGTTTTCGCTCCTCATGACCTTTCTCATGCTGTTCGCGGTGCTCGGCGTGGACATGGGAACCACGGCCTTTAACAGCTACTTCGACGTCAAACGCGGCGTCGACAGCCGGCGGTTCAATCGCGAACGCGACAAAGTGCTGGTGCACTCGGGTCTGAGCGCCGGATTCGCGCTGCTGATTGCGCTGGCCTGCTTCACGGTAGCCGTTGCGTTCGGCCTCGTTATCGTCATTCTTGTGGGGACGGAGGTTCTGCTGGTCGGCGTTGTCTCGATGGCCGTCGGTTTTCTCTACAACGCCGGTCCCCTGCCGATTTCCTCGACCCCGCTGGGAGAGCTGTTCGCCGGTGGATTTCTCGGCGGTGTCTTGTTTGTTCTCTCGTACTATGTGCAGACTGAGACACTTACGGCGGAAGCGCTGCACGCCGGCATTCCATCATTCTTATTGGTCAGTTCGATCCTCGCCGTCAACAATACCTGCGACCGAGATGGGGACGGAGGAGCGAATCGGCACACGTTTGCCGTCATCTTCGGGCGCCGTGCCTCGGAAACGCTGGTCTACGTCCTTGCAACGGGCGCCCATGTGGTCCTCTTCGCATCGGCGATTGGGGACGGAGGGTTTCCGACGGCCACCGCTGTTGCCGCGCTCCTCTCCTACAGCTTCTGTATCTTCGAGTTCATACGTATGCACCGCCGTGGCTACTCGCACGAGACAAAGGGCATTTCCATGCAGGCGATTTCCCGCGCCTTCGTTGTGTTTTCGGTTACGACGCTTGCCTCTATGCTTGCCGGCATGGCTTCATAGGTCCTCCGTTTGAGTGAATAAAGCGTCACGGGATTCGGCGCTACGGCGTGACGAGTGCGCCCCGACGGCGGTATTCTATAACTATGGCGGAACCAATCGACAGAGAAACACTCAAGGCGCGTCTCGACGCCGGCGAACCGATACAGCTCGTCGAGACGCTCCAGCCCAAGGAATACGCGAAGGAGCACATCGCCGGCGCGATGAACATTCCATTCACCAAGATGACGGGGGAAGCACGAGAGCGATTCTCCAAAGACGACGTGATCGTGGTCTACTGCCACAACCCGAGCTGTAAGGCAAGCACACGCGCGGCAGAGAAACTCGAGAAACTCGGGTTCACCAACGTGTTCGAGTACGAAGGCGGAAAGGACGACTGGAAAGCAGCCGGCTACCCCATGGAGTACGACGAACCGCTGCGGGAATAGCTGCCGCGTCTGACGCCTCCGTCCCCGGGCGCGCGCGGAAGGCGACGCCTCCGTCCCCGGGCGCGCGCGACAAACCACCGTGGATGGGCATCGAAACCGTAAGAATATTCATTGATCTTTGACGGCGCCTCCGGTACCCTGTGCCCACTTTTCGAATCTGGTTCAGGAGGACGCAATGGCAGATGGTAGTTCTCAACAGCCGGACCTGCAACTCGAGTTCCCGAGAGAGGACTGGGGCGGGTTCTTCAAGAAGCACTTCGGCCCCTCGATGCTCTGGGCTCTGCTCGGCATCGGAGGCAGCCATATCGTACTGGCGCCGACGATGGGCGCCTTCTTCGGCGGCTTCTCGATTTGGGTGATCCTGTTGATTTACGCGGTGAAGTACGGCGCCTGGGATCTCGGTGTGCGCTACAACTACGGTGTGGGTCGAAACCCCATTGAAGGCTACGGCGACCTGCCCGGTCCGAAGCACTGGGGACAGTGGCTGACCCTGATCATCTATCTTGTCGGCTGGACGGTAATTGTTGCGGCGGTGGGAACGAGCACTGCCGCCTTTGCCTCGGCCCTGGTGCCGAACGTGACACTCAGCCAGGCATACGTCGTACTGATCATTATCGCACTCGCTATGGTGTTCTTTGCGAGATATAACTGGCTCGAGAGATTCCTGCGGATCTTCGTGCTCCTGCTCGCTCTCCTGATCATCGTGGGCCTGTTCTTCACTCCGCCAAACGCGGAGACCCTCGGCGCCACGCTGTTCCAGTTCCCCGACGTAACCAGTGCCGCCTTCCTCGGCATGTTCGCCGCGCTCGCGGGGTACGCACCGACCGGACTGAGCACCACGGCCGTTATCGGAAGCTGGAGCATGGCCAAAAAGCAGGGTGCCCGCGTTCTCAAGGAGCAGAATCTCGATCCGCATGATGAGCGCTACGGCGACTACATCGCGGCCTGGATAAAGACCGGCCGGCGGGACTACAACATCGGCTTCATTTTCAGCCTTGTGCTGATCATCACGATGGTACTCCTGTCAACGGCGGTTCTCTATCCTGAGCCGCCAACCGACGCAAACATCGCGCTCGCGATCGGCAATATTCTTCAGGACTCGGTGGGGGCATGGACGTTCTATGTCATTGCCGTGGGTGCATTTGCAGCACTATACTCCACAGTCATCACAGTGCTGGACGGAGCGTCGCGTGTGGACGCCGATCTGCTGCCGCTGGTACTCGAGCGGCCGATGAACACCGAGAACGTGCGGCGCATTCTCCTGCTGGTGATGGGTGCGGCGAGCATCCTGCCGATCCTCATCATTGGCCAACTGCCGGTTACGCTTCTCATTTTCTCGGCGGCACTGATGTCGATACTGCAGATCTTTTTCTACTTCGCAAATTACTTTATCGTACGTCGGCATCTGCCGAAGCGCTTTCAGCCGGGACGCGGCGCACGCGCATACTACTGGGTCTCCATAGTGATCGTCGTGTTGTTCGGCGTAGTGGGCGCGCTGGGCAGGCTCGGACTGGTAGGCTAATAGCACATGAAACTCTCGAAGTTCGGACAAAAGTACACCGCAAAAACCGGGATCCTCGAGCTCATAGACGATCTCGGCAAGGCTGCGGTGAACACCGGCGAGCAGTATATGCTCGGCGGTGGCAATCCGGGCATACTCCGCGAGATGAGCGAGGTCTGGAAGCGCCGCATGAGCGAGCTTGCGGCGAACATGGACGATTTCGAGGCAGGGCTGGCTCGCTATCATTCTCACCTTGGCCGGCCTGCTTTTGTCGACGCTCTCGCGGATCTACTGAGAGACACGTTCGGTTGGCACATCACCGGTCGAAACATCGCGGTGACCAACGGCAGCCAGACCGCCTTCTATATGCTGTTCAACCTGCTCGCCGGCGAACCCGGCAGCACCCCGGAAACCGGGGACGGAGGAGGAGCAGAGGGACGGGGCATCGGGGGAGGGCGCAGGCGCGTCCTCTTCCCCATCATTCCCGAGTACATCGGCTATGCCGATCAGACGCTCTCCCACGACGATTTCGTTGGCGTGAAGCCCGTCATAGACCAGACTGCCCCGCACCGACACAAGTATCGCATCGATTTTGACGCACTCGAGATCACCGACGACATTGCGGCAATCTGCGTGTCGCGCCCCACGAACCCGACCGGAAACGTGCTGACCAACGACGAGATTGCGCGCCTCGACGAGATCGCCAGGGCTCATGACGTGCCGCTTCTCATTGATGGGGCGTACGGGATGCCCTTTCCGAACATTGTGTTCACCGACGCCGTTCCGGCCTGGAACGAGAACATCGTCCTCGGACTGAGCCTGTCGAAGCTCGGGCTTCCCTCGGCACGCACCGGAATTATCGTCGCATCGGAGGAAATCATCGGGGCACTCGGATCGGCGAATGCCATCATGTCACTAGCCACCGGTACCTTCGGGCAACTCATGGCGGAGCCGCTGATCAGGTCGGGCGAGCTCCTGAGCCTCAGCGACGACGTCATACGGCCCTTCTACCTCGAAAAATCCCGACGCACACTGGAATGGATCGACGAGCTCTTCTCGGACGGCGTCGAGTATTCCGTGCATGAAAGCGAGGGCGCCTTCTTCCTGTGGATGTGGTTCAAGAATCTCCCCATCACAACGTATGAGCTCTACCGTCGCCTGAAAGAGCGAAACGTGATCGTGGTGCCGGGGACCTATTTCTTCTTCGGAATGAAAGAAGCCTGGAGTCACTCTGATGAGTGCATTCGGCTGAACTATGCGATGCCGGATGAAGAGGTTCGCCGCGGCCTCGAAATAATTGCCGAGGAGGCGAAGAAGGCCGTCTCCGAAGGCGTCGCGCGGTCTCCTCGATAAGCCGCCCTGGGGCCCTGGGGACGGTGGGGCCCTGGGGACGGAGGACGCGGGGGAACGTCGCGGTCAGTGGCCACGTGTGCCACGTACGACCTCCGTCCCCGCCGTCACTTGCGAGCCCTTACTTCCTCGTAAACGAAAACACAGGTAGCTTGATCTCCTCCTCGACGCGCCGAACTACCTCGATCTCGGGCAGCTCGCGGATCGAGAACTCGATTGTGGCAAGCGTGGGGTTACCCTCGTCCAGCATGTGACCGCCGTGCAAGGCGCCGGTGGTGTCTATGAGGAGCGCATGCATGTGTATCGACGGCGTGCCGTCTTCCCAGACTCCGATGGTGCCCTGGGCGGTGAGCACCTCAACCGGGAGATCGAGCTGCACGGGGTCGCCGTAGCCGACTCCGATCGGTGATTCCGCCTTCGGCAGGACATACACGAACCGTGCCTGTTTGAGACTGCCCATCACCGTCATGAACGTGCCCGATGTCACGCCGTGCTCGCGGCAGGCCTCGAGGAGACCCGGGATGAGATCGGTTCCCGGGCGAAGCCGCCCGGCGATAACACGGCCGCTCTCGACCGCTACTGACTGTACTCGTGGTTTGCTCATGTATTCCTCCGTCCCCACCTGGCCGCGGCGTGTGGGGTCCACGCCGGGGCCCGAGGGCGGTTACCGCGGCTCGACCTGTGGCATCCAGCCGGTGAGTCCGCCGTCGACCACAAGGGTCGTTCCGGTGACGTATTTGGATTCGTCGGAGGCGAGGTAGAGGGCTGCATAGGCGGTGTCCCACCCCTCGCCCTGCTTGTTCATCGGGCAGAGCGCGCTGCGGCGACGGTTCATCTCCTCGGGATCGCCGCCGTAGGATTTCGGCAGCTGTGCCTCCACCATGGGCGTTCGCATCACACCGGGCAGCACCGCGTTGCAGCGGATGTTTTTCGCGGCGTACTGAACCGCAACCTCACGCGTGAGGGCGTTCACCGCTGCCTTGGATGATGCGTAGGCCACGGCTATGGCCGGAGTGCTCTTGATCGAATTGACCGAGGATATGTTGACGATCGATCCTCCGTCCCTCTTTTCCATCTCCGGAATCGCGAACTTGCACATCAGAAACATGCTTTTCGCGTTCACCGCCATGATGCGATCCCAGTCTTCCTCACTCTGCTCTACCGGCCCGCCGGCTTTGGTGACGCCGACGTTGTTGTGCAGGATATCCACGCCGCCGTACTCGGAGACGCAGGTCTCTACCACACGCCGGCAGTCATCCGCCTTGGTGACATTCGCCGCGACGGCCATGCAGATGCCGCCCTCGTCGCGGATGATCTTCTCGGTCTCCTTCGCCGCGTCGAGGTTGAGGTCGACCAACACGACCCGCGCCCCTTCCCGCGCGTAGAGGACAGCCGAGGCTTTACCGTTTCCCATCCCGGGGCCGACCGAGCCGGCCCCCGTAACGATTGCAACTTTGTTTTTCAGTCGATCAGCCATGTGTCTTCCTCCGTCCCCGCCTATATGGCATTCGGCAGCGCGAGAATCAGCTGCGGGAAGATGATGCACAGGGCGAGCACGAGAATCTGCACCGCAACGAACGGCGCAACGCCCTTGTAGATGTCCGTCGTCTTCACAGTCGGTGGTGCCACTCCCTTCACGAAGAAAATCGCGTAGGCAAACGGCGGCGTGATGAACGACATCTGCAGGTTGACCGCGATGAGGACGATGAACCACAGCGGGTCGAGCCCGAGCGTGTGCACAATCGGCATGAAGATCGGAACAACCACGAACAGGATACCGATCCAGTCTATGAGCATGCCGAGGACGAACACTGTCGCCATCATCAGAACGAGGATGCCACCGGTTCCGAGCGGCAGTGAAAGAATAGCCTGCTCGATGACCCGGCCGCCGCCCATGTAGAGAAAGACCGAGGTGAACATGCCGGCGCCGAGGATGACGAAGAACACCATCGCGGTGATCTTGAGCGACTCCTGGACCGCCTCGGTAACCTTCTTGAGGTTGAGACTCCGGTAGGCAACCGCAATGACCGTCGCACCGAGAACACCGAGCGCCGATGCTTCGGTCGGTGAGGCGATACCACCGAGAATGGAGCCGATGACGGCCACCAGAAGGCCGAGGATGGGAATC
>JAWLDL010000003.1:0-26103 GCA_041686675.1 Spirochaetia bacterium
CCGGGGACGAAGGCAAGCTTGACAGCTTCATCGGCGCTGTTCGGCCCTATGGCATCATCGAGCTGGTGAGAACCGGTGTCGTTGCAATGTCGCGCGGACCGAACGCGCCGCCGGTGAGCCCCGAGTTCGTGAGCGCCCGGGTTCCCGAGGAGCAGCAGGTATGAACAGAGCGAGATATCTGACACACGAGAGCATTATTATTCCATAGGGATGCCGCCGCCGTTGGGCGGTGAGCATCCCAGGGCCGGGTTTGCAGAGTGGATACTCTCGACCCGGTTTTTTTGTGGCCGGGCGCACGTGCGGGCCGGGAAACGCGACACCAGGGAGGAGACGATGGCAGACACGACGACGAACACGACACGACGAGTGGATATCTACGACACGACGCTTCGCGACGGTACGCAGCGCGAGGGGCTCTCGCTGTCTCTCGACGACAAGCTGCGCATCGCGCAGCGCCTCGACGAGCTCGGCGTTGCCTTCATCGAGGGCGGATGGCCGGGAAGCAATCCGAAGGATGCGGGGTTCTTCGAGCGGGCACGGGAGATGACCTGGACCACCGCCGCGATTGCGGCCTTCGGGTCGACCGCGCGCGTGGGAAAACGGCCGGAGGAGGATGCAAACATTCACGCCCTCCTCGATGCCGAGACGCCGGTGTGCACCGTCGTGGGCAAGAGCTGGACCCTCCACGTGAGCGATGTACTGCGCACCGACGAGAGGGAGAACCTCAGGCTTATCGAGGAAAGCGTCGCATACCTCCTCTCACAGGGCCGGCGCGTGGTCTACGACGCCGAGCATTTCTTCGACGGCTTCGCCGCCGATCCCGAATACGCCCTCGAAACACTGGCCGCGGCGGCGCGCGGGGGGGCGGAAGTCCTGGTTCTCTGTGACACCAACGGCGGGAGGTTGCCCTGGGATATCGAGGATGCCTTCCGGTCGGTTCGCGCGCGGCTTCCGGAGACCCCGCTCGGTATGCACGCCCACAACGACGGGGAGCTCGGGGTGGCGAACTCGCTTGCCGCCGTGCGACAGGGCGCCGTACACGTGCAGGGTACCATGAACGGGTACGGCGAGCGCTGCGGGAACGCGAATCTCTGCTCCATCATGCCGGACCTCGAGCTCAAGATGGGGGCCAAGTGCCTGCCCGACGGGCGCCTCCCGGAGCTGCTCGACACCGCACACTTTGTCGCCGAGGTTGCGAATCTCCCGCCCGACGATCATGCAGCCTACGTCGGCCGCAGCGCCTTCGCCCACAAGGGCGGCATTCATGTGGCGGCAATGCGGCGCAACCCCCTCTCGTATCAACACATCGATCCGGAGCTGGTCGGGAACGAGATGCGCATCGTCGTGAGCGAGCTATCCGGGCGTGGAAACCTGCTGAGCAAGGCGGAAGAGCTCGGTATGGAGGCCGGCGGTGATGTTGCCGATGTGCTCGCGCGTATCAAGGAGCTCGAGGCCCGGGGGTTTTCCTTCGAGGCTGCCGAGGCATCGGTTGCCATGATGCTTCACCGCCGGGAAGAGGACTACAAAGCGCCCTTCGAGCTCATCGATTACACCTCCATCGTCGAGCACCGCCACGGCCGTGGCATGGTCACCGAGGCAACAATCAAGGTGAGGGTGGGGGAAGATGTCTACCACACCGCGAGCGAGGGAAACGGGCCCGTGGACGCGCTCTACCGGGCGCTCAGCAAAGCCCTCTCGCCGGTCGTCGACGGCTTTGACGAGGTCAAGCTGGCCGACTACAAGGTGCGCATCCTCGACGGTGTAAACGGCACTGCGGCGACCACCAGGGTTCTCGTCGATATGACCCTGGACGGCGAGCGCTGGAGCACCGTCGGGGCGTCGGCAAACATCATCGAAGCTTCCTGGCAGGCCGTCTCCGACGGAATCGAGTACGGACTTCTCGTACACAAGCGCGGCGCGGGGACCGCTCGCGCGCATGCCGAGGAGGCACTTCAGCGGGCGACGCGGTGATCCTCAGCCGGCGAGACCGGCTTTCGTAGGCCGGCGGAGGCGTGGTAGCCTGATTGTGCATGCAACGACGCTGTATTCGAAGACGGCCTCCGCCCGTACTGCTGCTCCCGCTGCTGCTGTTGGGGCTCCTTTCGGCCCCGCTCTCAGCTCAGAGCGGCAGCGACGACGGCGAGCGTCCGGATAGCGCGGTCCGCGAGACGACACAGCCGCGCGTGGAGCTCAGCACCTTCCGCGCGGACGTGCGTCCGGACTTCGAGATTGTGCTTCCCACCGGGGCCATCACCCAGTCCATACCGCTGACCTTCGGCCGGTTCGGCATCGACACCACGCTCGGCTACGCGGTCAACGGAAACGAGATCAAAGGTGAAATGGTGTTCTCCTACGACCTCGGGCGGGTACGGCCGGAGCTTCGCTTCTTCCAGCGCGTGGACTTCGAGGACTACGTGGACCCGAGGTTCACCACTTCGAGCGTCGATGTGTTCTCGGATGAAGAGTTCGTGTCCCGGCGCCGGGGCGTGGAACCGCGGGTCTCCATGAGTGTGCTCCCGAACACGCGGGTCGGAACCGCGATGAGGGTGACGGATACCTTCCAGTGGAGCCTGTCTGATGACGAGCTCGTCGACGAAGGGATAGACCTCGTACCCCAGGTGTTTCTCATCTACGACAACATGAGGGCGGTCGATCCGAACCGGGTGCTCGAGGTTTCCGGTATTGCCGGGCGGGTCACCGTTTCAGAGCGTTTCAGGAACAGCTTCGAGAACCCCGTTTCGCTCGAGCTGCAGAACAGATTGCTGTTTCAGTATCTGCTCGGGGAGAACTGGAGCATAGAGGAAAACGTGAGCTTCGACACGTTGATCGATATCTGGCGGGATGAGCTCGTGAAGATGTACCAGCTCGGCGGCTTCGACAGCGTCCGGGGATACGCGCCGAACGAGATAGAGGCGGTGCGCGCGGGGATGCTCTCGACAGAGCTCTCGCGCCGGATACTCCGAAGCCTCGACACCTCGTTTTCTCCGCGCGAACGGCGCCGGATCTCGATCCACCAGTACCGGGTCTTCGCGTTCAGTGATGTCGCGGTAACGCAGCGGTCGCTCCCCATCGACTCGAGCCCTTCATACTACGGAAGCGCGGGACTCGGTATCGGAGCCGTGGTATCCCGCGGCCGGATCCATCTCGATGTGTCGCTTGCCGCCGCCCAGCCGTTCGAGCTCGGGAGGCTGCCTGTGGTGTATCTGCGGACGACGCTCTTCAATTTCGAGCGCCGGCTGTAGGCGGCGTCGCCGGCTCGAGTCGCCTGAGAATGTCGTAGTACTCGAGGATGCGGTTCACGTAGCGAACGGGCTCGCGGCCGCGGGCATAGCCGTGAGGCAGCTCGCGGTAGTACTCGGGGTTGGAAAGCAGGGGCAGGGTTTCCTCGAGGGACTTCCAGCTTGTCGGATCGAGCCCACGCCGCCTCGCGAGCTCCTGTGCGTCGCGCACGTGGCCGTAGCCCACGTTATAGGAGGCCATCGCGAAGAGCAGTCGCTCCCGCTCGTCCTCGACCTCGTCGAAGCGCTCAGAGAGCAGATGGAGGTATGCTACGCCCCCTCGTATGCTCTGCTCCGGGTCGAGCCGGTTCTCGACGCCGAGCTCCTCGGCGGTGACCGCCGTGATCTGCATGAGCCCGCGCACGCCGGTGTAGCTCCTTGCAAGCGGGTGATAGTGTGACTCCTGATAGGCCATCGCCGCGATCACTCGCCAGTCGAACCCGTAGCGGTCGGCCTCGCGCTTGAATATCTCCTTGTAGCGGGGGAGGCGGGTCTCGAGCCGCGTGTGGAACACTTTTATGTCGACGTAGTCGAACACTTCCGTTCCGCCGTAGTAGCGCTCGTAGATGCGGTCGAAGGTGCCGTTGTCCTTCATCGTCTCGAAGAAACTGTTTATCTCCGCCAGCAGCGCCCCGTCGCGCTCTCTGACAGCCCAGGCCAGCGGCTGCGGCCCCGAGAGCGCCAGGGCGATCCGCACATCGGGATAGTAACGCCGGTTCAGTTGAGCCACGTGTGTGTCCGCGACGGTCGCCTCGATCTCCTCCCGTGCCACCGCGCGTATCAGGTCCTCGGTGGGGCGATCCTCATGCACGACAAGCTCTGCCTGGAGCCCTCCCTCGATGAGCTCGCGCAGGCGCTCCTCGTAACTCGTCCCCGCACGCACGTGCACGGTCATGCCGTTGACGTCGGCCAGGTCACGGACGCCGCGGCGCGAGGCGTGGACGACCAGCTGCTGCCTGACGATGAGATAGGGCTCAGAGAATGCGACGCGGTTCCGACGCTCCTCGGTACTGGTGAGGGAGGCGGCAATGAAGTCGCCGTCGCCGGCTGCCAGGGCGGGGATGAGCCCGGACCACGGCCGGGTCTCCACCTGAAGCTCCACGCCGAGGGAGTCCGCGAATGCCGTGGCCAGCTCGTACTCGAAGCCCGCCGGCTCGCCCCGGACGAGGTAGTACGCGTGCTGGGTATTCTGTGTGAGGACGGTGATGGTTCCCCGCTCGCGCACCTTCTCCAGTGTAGACGAGGAGAGGAGTATCGCCAGGAGGCCCACCAGGGCGGCGATAAGTACGGCGGCCGCTGCCGCGGCCATGAGCATTCGTCGGTAGCGCCGACGATCGAAGTGCATGGTGATATGATGCCGAACAACGGCGAAAAAAGCCAGAACTCGGATTCGAACCGAGGACCTGCTCATTACGAGTGAGCTGCTCTGCCTCTGAGCTATTCTGGCGAATGTTCCCGCGTACTATAGCAAGGCCGCGGTCAAAAAGACAATCCCCGACGCGTGCGTATCAAGATCCCTCCGCCGCCTCCGATAATGACTATAGACGGCGGCTCGCGTATTCCGGCCGCCGCGGAGGATTGTGCATTGATTCGAGGATTGTACACAGGCGCAAGCGGGATGGTCGCCCAGCAGCACAGGCTGGACCAGATCTCCAACAACCTGGCAAACGTCGATACCGAAGGCTACAAACGTGACATCTCTCTGCACAAGGCGTTTCCCGAGTTGCTCATGCGTCGCATGAACGACGACGGCGTGATGCGCGTGCCGCATCGCGGGCAGTCACTGGGTTCGGTGGACAACGCGCCGATGGTCGGCAAGCTCGGCACAGGTGTTGCACAGAACGAAGCCTACACGATTTTCGAGCAGGGCTCTCTCTCCGAGACGCAGAACCCCTTCGATGTGGCCCTGCAGGGCGAGGGATTCCTCGCGGTTGATACGCCGGCCGGCGAGCGTTACACCCGAAACGGCAGCTTCCTGCTCGGGCCCGAGAGCCTCCTCGTCACCAAGGACGGGTATCCGGTGCTCTCAGAAGACGGGGAGCAGATCCAAATCAAGAAGAATAACTTCATCATCGACAAAGACGGCACCATATACGCAAGCGACGACTTCCCCGACGACCCGCGACGCCTCATCTCGATGTTCGAGAACGAGTGGGAGGATGTGGAGGAAGTCGGGCGGCTGAAGCTGGTCGATGTGCGAGAGCCGCGCTACCTGCGCAAGCAGGGTGGAAGCATGTGGAACACCACCTGGGAATCCGGAGCAGCGGAGGTCGTCAACGGCGAGGACCGTCCGGTCGTCCAGCAGGGCTTTCTCGAGAAGGCAAACGTGAACCCGGTCACCGAGATGGTCCGCATGATCGAGGTGAACCGCGCCTACGAGGCAAACCAGCGGGCAGTGCAGGCGCATGATGAGAGTACCGGCCGCCTGTTGAATCAGGTACTGCGGCAGTAAGTCGCCCGATATGACTCGAGTGAGGTAGAACCGACATGATGCGCTCCCTGTGGACTGCCGCATCCGGCATGACCGGTCAGCAGTTCAACATCGATACCATCTCGAATAACCTGTCGAATGTGAACACAACCGGTTTCAAGAAGAACCGGCCGGACTTCGAGGATCTGCTCTACCAGACGATTCGCACCGCCGGCACCCCGGCCACCGAGCAGACGCTCACGCCGGTCGGCGTGCAGGTTGGCCACGGTGTGAAGGCGGGCGCCTCACAGAAGATATTCACGCAGGGCTCCCTGCAGCAGACAGACAACATCTCCGACATCGCCATCGAGGGCGAGGGCTTCTACCGCGTGCTCATGTACGACGGGTCCTTCGCCTATACCCGCGACGGCGCGTTTAAGATTGATTCGAACGGGCAGCTCGTAACCTCACAGGGCTATCGTGTGATGCCCGAGGTGATCCTTCCGGACAACTTCATCCGAAACTCCCTCACCATCTCCAAGGACGGGCGGATCACGGTGAAGGTGCCCGGAAGCGACGACCCGGTGGAAGTCGGGCAGATGCAGCTCTACCGCTTCGTAAACCCGGCGGGCCTCAGCGCGATCGGGGAGAACCTTTTCAAGGTCACCGCCGCCTCGGGGGACGCGGTCACCGGCACGCCGGGGCTCGAAGGCATGGGGCGGACCCTCCACAAGTTTCTCGAGACGTCGAACGTGGAGATCGTAAATGAGATGGTGAATATGATTGTCGCCCAGCGGGCGTACGAGCTCAACAGCAAGGCCATTCAGACTACCGATACGATGCTCGGCATCGCAAACAACCTGAAGCGATAGGAGCCTGACCAATGATTGACCCTGTCGGCGCAAATCTTGCTCGATTCCAGGCGGCCCGCACCGCAGCACCGGACGCACGTGGCGCGGAAACAAGCGACGCACGTATGAAGGAAGTTTCCGAGGAGTTCGAATCTCTGTTCGTGAAGCAGATGCTTTCGGCGATGCGTGATACACTGAATACCGAGGATCGCATGCTCCATGGCGGTACGGGGGAAGAGTACTTCCAGGACATGCTCTACACTGAATACGCAAAAGTCATGTCGAAGCGCACGGATTTCGGTATCGCCGAGATGGTGCAGAAGAGTTTCGAGTCATAAACCGTCACCTTTCGTGATAGCCTGAAGGGCCCGGGTGTATACAATATTGTACAACTCCGGGCCCCTTTTGTCTGCCCCGCGGCCTCGGCTGTTGCTAAGTAACTTGCAGAAAACAACTTAAAAGTATTCTTTTCGCGCTCCGCTGGTTGGCACGCAGCTTGCATCATTTATCCGGAGGGCCAATTATGAAGAAGACTGCAGGCAACACCGGCTACCGCGACGACACCCTGAAGGCATACTTCGATCAGATAAAGAAGACCCCCCTGCTCACATCCGAGGAGGAGCACGACCTGAGCCGACGCATCCAGCAGGGTGACGACGCGGCGAAGACCAGGCTCATAGAATCAAATCTCCGACTGGTTGTGAAGATCGCAAAGAGCTACGTCACCTCCGACGTATCCTTCCTCGACCTGGTACAGGAAGGGAATCTCGGGCTCATCAAGGCCGCCTCGAAGTTCGACTACCGGCGTAATGTGCGTTTCAGCACGTACGCATCGTGGTGGATCAAGCAGTCGATCACCCGTGCGCTCAGCAACAAGCGCCGGCAGATCCGTCTGCCGCATCGTAAAGAGGACGCGCTGCGGCGCATTCAGCGAACCTTCAACGTCCTGAGCCAGCGCCTTATGCGCACGCCCACCGTCGAGGAGGTGGGAGAGGAAGTGGGCCTCAAGCCCGAAGAGGTGACCGAGATCCTCAATATCTCGACGGCTGTCGTGTCCCTCGACTCCGACCTCAATGAGGATTCGGGAACATTTCACGATATTTTCGAGGACTACTCTTACGCACCCGATACCGAGCTCATGAAGCGTTCCATGCGCGAGGAAACACTGCGCTTTCTCGAGCGCCTCAAGGATCGGGAGCGCCAGATACTGCTCTACCGCTTCGCCTTCTACGGAGGGAAGAAGTACACCCTCAAGCGTATCTCCGACGAGATGGGAATATCGCCGGAGACGGTCCGGCAGATCGAGATTCGTGCGCTTCGTAAGCTCAAGGAGCAGGCCGGCGAGCTCCGAGAATATGTATACGGTTGACCACGAGGGCGATTCCCCGTAACTTCAGCCGCAAGACGAAATGCCGGCTGCCCGCGGATCGAACAGCAAGAAACCACGCAGAACGCAGAAGCAGCGCCTTGTCCGGATGTACGCCGGGCTCGGCGCTGCCGCTGTGCTTTTGCTGCTGGTGGTGCTCCTGCTTCCCGGGACGCGGGAGAGCTCGCAGGTCTCGGGATCCGGGCAGGCTGCAGCCGATGAGGAGCGGCCTCCCGAAGAACCGCAGGTGAGCGAGCGTTATCCCGAAGAGGAAAAACCCGCGGAAGAAGAGCGGCCCGGCGGGATTATGCGCCCCGAGGAGCCTCGCGTCCCCGAGGAACCGCGCCCCGAGGAACCGCGCCCGGAGCCTCGACCGGAGCCCCGACCGGAGCCGCGCCCGGAGCCGGAGATCAGGGGAAGCCTTGCCGTGGTCATAGATGACGTGGGTAACAGTCTCTCCGAGCTCGAGGCTTTTCTCGAGCTCGAGATCCCTCTTACCTTCGCGGTGCTCCCCCGGCGCGAGTTTTCCCGCGAGGCTGCGGCGCTGGCAGCTGCCGAAGGGCATGAGGTGATATTGCATTTACCCATGCAACCGGTCTCGGATATGGATCCCGGTCCCGGAGCCATCCACGTAGGGATGTCGCCTGCGGACATTCAGGATGCCATCCGGAGGAATCTCGAGACGGTACCCGGTATTCGCGGCGTCAACAATCACATGGGCTCGCGGGCGACCGCGGACCCGGCAACCATGAACGTGGTCCTGCAGACGCTCAAGGAGAAAGACCTGTTCTTCCTCGACAGCAGGACCTCGGCCCATACGGTCGGCCGCCCGACGGCTGAGCAGTACAACTTGCCCTACCTGGAGCGTGCAGTGTTCCTAGACAACGAAAGCAACAGAGATTACATACGAAATGCCGTCCGCGAGGGCATGGAGATCGCCGAGCGCAAGGGCCATGCCGTGATGATCGGTCACGTGATGGTCAACGAACTCGTCGAGGTTCTCAACGAAATGTATCCCTTCATACAGGACGAGGGGTTCGACCTGCGCTATCTCTCGGAGCTCGTGCTCACACCTGAGTTCGATGACGATCCTCGGAGTTGAGACCTCATGCGATGAGTGCTCGATCGCGCTCGTAGAAGACGGTCGGCGCCTCATCGCGCAGCAGATTGCATCCCAGATCGAGTTTCATGCCCCCTACAGCGGCGTCGTGCCGGAAATCGCCTCGCGAAAGCACACCGAGTGGATCCTCGACGTCTACAACCGGACCCTGGAGGATGCCGGGGCGAGTCCAGCGGACGTCGACGGTATCGCCGTAACAACGCGTCCGGGGCTCTCCGGGTCCCTCGTGGTGGGGCTGAGCTTCGCCAAGGCGCTTGCCCTCGGGCTTGGCGTCCCGATCGTGGGAGTGAACCACATTCTCGCCCACCTCTATGCGCCTCACCTGGAGTATGAGATCGACTATCCCTACCTCGGGCTCCTGGTTTCCGGCGGGCATACCCTGATCTGTCTCGTGCGCGGAGTGGAAGTCATCGAGGTGCTTGGCACGACCGTTGACGACGCCTGCGGCGAGGCCTTTGACAAGGTCGCGAAGTTCCTCGACCTCGGCTACCCCGGTGGCGTGGTGATAGACCGGCTTGCCCGCTCGGGTGACCCGCAGGCCTTCTCTTTTCCCCTCTCCACGGTGAATACCGGGCCCGGGCGCTACGACGTTTCCTACTCGGGACTCAAGACGGCGGTCGCCAATCAGATGGAGAAGTTCAGAAACCAGGGATACGAGGCAACCAACGAGAATATAGCAGCGTCGTTTCAGAAAGCCGCAATCGAAACCGTGCTCACCCAACTCGAGCGGGCCGTTGCGGATACCGGCATTACGACGGTGGTGGTGGGTGGCGGGGTTGCGGCAAACTCCTACCTCCGGGAGCGCCTCGGTGACAGGGACGATCTGCGCGCGGTGTTTCCTTCGATGGAGCTCTGTACCGACAACGGTGCGATGATTGCGGGGATCGGCTATCACTTGCTGCTCACCGGCGGGGGTGACGATCTCTCGCTCGGTGTCTCGGCACGCGTTCCCGCCCACCGCCCCCCGCGCGGCGGCCGCCCGCCGCGCCCGGCCTAGAAGCTCGCTTCTTCTGCCAGCTCCGCCAGGTCCTCATCGGCTTCGAACAGCTTCGGTGATCTCGGAATCGGCTCGTGGATCAGGCGATTGGTCACCTGAACAAGGTTTCTCGCGAAGGCGGAATCGGGATTGAGACTCAACAGCGGGCGTCGCTGCAGGATGGAGGTGGCAACCTCCTCGTCATGCGGGAGGAAGCCGATGTACTCCACCTCGAGGTCGAGGTTCTTGCGGGCAACCTGACGGAGCTTCGCGCCGAGGGGAACGTCACGCTGCGTGCGGCCCATGTTGAGTACGACGCGCGGCAGGAACGTGCGCACGCTCTCGCGAGCCGTCTCGGCGGCGTCCGCGGAGAGGCGTCCGAGCGCCTCGATGAGTGCGGCGGTGGAGCGCTCCGTGCCTTCGAGCCTCTCGGTCGTGAAACGGTACACGAGCGCACGCTCGTCACTGCGGGCCGGAAAGCTCCGGTAGATCATGCGGAACAGTGCGGCCTTCACGAACGAGTAGGCGTTCAGGATGGATGTCGTCTCCGGTGTGACGACGAGGATGCCCGATGCCGAGGTCAGGAAAAAGTCTATGGTGTTGTAGGAGCTTCCCGAGCCGAGATCGAGTATGACGTAGTCGGCGACGAGCCCCCCGAGCTCCTTGAGGATCTTCACCTTTCGGAAGTAGGGAAGATTCGCCGTGCCGGGCAGGAGCGAGTCGCCGGGAATGAAGTAGAGCCGGGGCTCGCGGGTCTCCACGAGCAGCGACTCGAGACTGCGTTCCTGCTTGTAGATGTAGTTCCCGATACCCGACTTGTCGTTCTTCTCGCCGAGGGCGGTATGGAGGTTCGAGCCCCCGAGGTCGAGGTCGGCGAGAATCACGGTCTTCCCCGCGCGGGCGAGCGACACGCCGATGTTTGCCGTAAACACCGTCTTGCCGACGCCGCCCTTGCCGCTGGCGACCGGGAGAATGGTGGTCATTGGCCACATGATACTGGAACGTACGCGGGGTATCAAGATTGACAGTTGGCGGGAACTCGGCTACGGTAATCGGCGGCTCGAAACTCACCGGGAAGGGTGTATTATGGAAAACAGTTTTGATCTCGACTCGGTCATTCGCAAGGTGCCGGACTTTCCGAAGGAAGGCGTTCTGTTCTACGACGTTACCGGGATTCTCATGAATCCGAAGGCGTTCGAGTACTGCATTGACCGGGCGGGGGAGATTTTCGACGGGCAGGACCTGGACGCTATTGCCGCGATCGACGCACGGGGCTTCGTGTTTGCCGCGCCTCTTGCCTACGCAAAGGGATTACCACTCGTTCTCGTGCGGAAGAACGGAAAGCTCCCGGGCGAGACGTATCGGAAGAAGTTCGCACTCGAATACGGTGAAGATGAGGTTGAGGTTCACAAGAGCGACGTGAAGGCGGGACAGCGCGTGGTCATCGTGGACGACCTGATTGCCACCGGCGGAACCCTCCGTGCAACGGCGGATATCCTCGTCGAGGCGGGGGCGACGGTGCAGGGAATCTTCGCGATAATCGGCCTCCCGTTTCTCAAGTACATGGACCAGCTCGACGGCTACACGGTCCACACGCTCATCGATTACCACGGTGAGTGAGGGTTGACACAGGCCGGCGGTTTGAGTAATCTTCGGCCTAACAATTGAAAGCCGATTCCCGGTGGTGTAATGGTAGCACAGCAGATTCTGGTTCTGCTTGTGGGGGTTCGAGTCCTCCCCGGGAAGCGTTGCGTGGCCCCTTCGTCTATCGGCTAGGACGGGAGATTCTCAGTCTTCAAAGAGGGGTTCGATTCCCCTAGGGGCTATCCCGAAGCGAAGCCCGACCACCCTCGGGTGGTCGGGCTTTTGTGTGTGTGGCCACTGACGCGGGTTACCCTCGGCTAGGGAGCGACCATCATGCAAAGTGCGTGTCTCTTTCTTGCCGACGGCAGCGTGTTCCCCGGCATCTCATTCGGGGCCCCGCCGTTTCGACTGGATGACCTGGTTCCGGGTGAGGAGCGACCGAAGGGGGCGGGCGAGGTGGTGTTCAACACCGCGATGTCCGGCTACCACGAAGTACTCACCGACCCCTCATATACCGGACAAATTGTCACGATGACATATCCCCATATCGGGAACTACGGTACCACCAACGAGTGGAGCGAAACCGGTCCTGAGCCCGGCACCGACCGCCCGGGGGTGAAGGTCGCGGGTTTTGTCCTTCGCAGCCTCTACGAAGGCCCCGTTGGCCCCGGCCGGCGACCTCTGCCTGAGTTCCTCGCCGCACAGGGAACGCCCGGCATCACCGACGTCGACACCCGCGGTCTGACCCTCCACCTGCGTGACGAGGGCAGCGTATCCGGCGTTATCGTGGAGGCCCCGGAAGGCTTCGAGCGCTGGCGACCGCAGGAGACCATCCCCGAAGAGTTTCGTTCCCGCGTGATGGCGTTTCTCGCAGCCTTCCCCGAGATGGAGGGGCGGAACCTCGTGGGCGAAGTGGGGACCACCGCCGAGGAAGTGATCAATCCCGAGGGCAGCCCTCACATCGCGCTGCTCGACTGCGGGGTGAAGGGGAACATCGTGCGGGAGCTCGTTGGCCGCGGCGCGAAGGTTTCGGTGTGGCCGAGCGCGGCCGAACCCGGAGACATCCTCGGAGAGGGCCCCGATGCCGTGGTCGTCTCCAACGGACCGGGCGACCCCGCTGTTCTCGGCTATCAGATCGAGAGCGTTCAGCGCCTCATGAGCGAGAAGCCGACCCTCGGTATCTGCCTCGGCCACCAGTTGATTTCCGAAGCGGTGGGGGCGAAAACCTACAAAATGAAGTTCGGGCATCACGGGGTGAACCATCCGGTGCGTGACGAGCAGAGCGGTCATGTCTTCGTGACCTCCCAGAATCACGGTTTCGCGGTGGAGGAGGCGAGCCTCCCCGAGAACGTGACCGTGTGGCTGAAGAATGCCAACGACGGGAGCATCGAAGGCATAAAGCTTTCGGACCGGCCGGTGATGAGTGCCCAGTTCCATCCGGAGGCCGCCCCGGGGCCACGTGACGCGCGATGGATCTTCGACGAGTTCATGGAGCTCGTCAGGTCCGCATCCGCATCCACATCCGCAACAGGGTCGTAGACACAGCAGCAAGGAGAGACCAATGCCGGCACGGCGTGATATAGAGAGTATCCTCATAATCGGTTCCGGGCCGATTGTCATCGGACAGGCCTGCGAGTTCGACTATTCGGGAAATCAGGCGGTGCGCGCGCTTCGCGAGGAAGGCTATCGGGTGATCCTCGTGAATCCCAACCCGGCAACGGTCATGACCACTCCCGGCCTTGCGGACGCCATATACATGGACCCGCTTACCGTCCCCTATCTCGACCGCATCCTCGAGCGCGAGAAGCCCGACGCACTGCTTCCCACGATGGGTGGGCAGACGGCGCTGAATCTCACGATCGATCTCGCCGAGGCGGGAGTAATCGAGAAACACGGAGTGAAGGTGCTCGGCGCTCCCATCGAGTCGATCCGCATTGCCGAGGACCGCGGGAAGTTCAAGGAAGTCATTGCCGGAATCGGCCTCGAGAGTCCACACTCGGCCTTCATCAGCAAGGTGTCCGAGGGGCATGCCTTCGTCTCGGAGGTGGGTCTCCCCGTCATCATCCGGCCGAGCTATACCCTCGGCGGGAAGGGCGGAAGCATTGCCGAGACCCGCGACGAGTTCGAGGAACTGCTGAAGTGGGCTCTTGCCGAGAGCCCCGTGCACACCGCCCTCGTGGAGGAGTCCCTCCTCGGGTGGAAAGAGTTCGAGCTCGAGGTCATGCGGGACACCTTCGACAACGCGGTGGTGGTCTGCTCCATCGAGAACATTGACGGTATGGGCATTCACACCGGCGACAGCATCACCGTTGCACCCATCCAGACGCTCTCCGACCGTGAGTACCAGGAGATGCGCACCGCCGCCATCGAGATACTCCGCGCGGTCGGCGTCGACTGCGGCGGCTCGAACGTCCAGTTCGCCACCCATCCCGAGACCGGGCGAATGGTGGTCATCGAGATGAACCCGCGCGTTTCGCGCTCATCGGCACTCGCCAGTAAGGCGACCGGATTCCCCATCGCCCGCTGCGCGGCCCGCCTCGCGGTGGACTTCACCCTCGACGAGGTCATAAACGATATCACCGGACAGACCGTCTCCTGCTTCGAGCCCTCCCTCGATTACACCGCCGTGAAGATTCCGCGATTCGAGCTCGAGAAGTTTCCACAGGGTTACGCGAGCCTCGGAACGGCCATGAAGTCGGTGGGGGAGTCGCTCGCGATCGGCCGGACCTATCTCTCGGCCCTCAACAAGGCAATCCGTGCCGCGGAGATCGGCTTCGAGGGTATCGAGGATCTCGACCTCGACGAGGAGGAGCTGTGGTCGATGGCCGCAAAGCTCCACCCGAGACGCATCTTTGCGACCTACTCCCTCCTGAAGCGTCTCGGGCGAGAGAACATCGATCGTATCTCGCGGCTTACCGGCTATGACCGCTGGGGCCTGCATGAGCTCGCGGAGCTCGCCGACCTCGAGCACGAGATCGAGGCCGCCGGCGCGGGCGGCTCGCGGGCCGTGGGATCAGCGCGGGCCGCGGGGACGCCGGGGGCCGCGGGAACCGGGAATGCCCTGCTGCCGCTCGATCTGCTCTTTCGTGCAAAGCGGCAGGGCATCTCCGACCGCCGCATCGCGAAGCTCATCGGCGCGGAGCCCCGTGACATCGAGGATCTGCGGATCGAGCAGCGGATGCACGCCTGCTATCACTTCGTCGATACATGTTCCGGCGAGTTCGCGGCAAGAACGCCGTACTTCTACTCCGCCTATGGTGAAATCGATGAAGGGGCTCCGCTCGGAGAACGGGGCGTCATCATCCTCGGAAGCGGTCCCAACCGCATCGGACAGGGACTGGAGTTCGACACCTGCTGTACCCTTTCTTCCATGGCCTACAGGGATCTCGATCGCGCCACGGTCATGGTGAACTCGAATCCCGAGACCGTCTCCACCGACTTCAACGTCTCCGATCGCCTCTACCTCGAGCCGCTCTCCGCCGAGGACGTGAAGGAGATCATGCGGAAAGAGGGCGCACGGGATGTCGTGGTGCAGCTCGGCGGACAGACCGCGCTCAACATGGCCGAGGAACTCGAGAGCGCCGGGGCGCGGATCGTGGGAACGCCCGTGAAGCGCATACACGACGCCGAGGATCGGGGGCTTTTCTACAACGTGATGCGGCGCATCGGCCTCGACCAGCCCCAGAGTGCTATGGCCCCCTCCCGCGCGGAGGTGGAGCGGCTTGCCGGCGAGATAGGCTATCCGGTACTGCTGCGGCCGTCCTACGTGCTCGGGGGGCGCAGCATGGGCATTGCCTATACTCCCGAAGAGCTTCGAGAGTTCCTCGAGCGCGGTATCGAGGCCAGCGAGGCGCGGCCGGTGCTCGTCGATCAGTTCCTCGAGGATGCCTTCGAGTACGACCTCGACGCGCTATCGGACGGGGAGAACGTCTATGTGGGCGGCATCATGCAGCACATCGAGGCCGCGGGCATCCACTCCGGCGACTCTGCATGCGTGTTCCCCCCCTACAAGGTGGACCGTACGGCCCTCACCAAGATGAAGGAGGCCGCAGCGGCAATTGCGCGGGAGCTCGGGGTCGTGGGATTCCTCAACATACAGTTCGCCGTGCAGGGCGGCACGGTCTACGTGCTCGAGGTGAACCCCCGTGCATCCCGCACCGTCCCCTATCTTTCGAAGTCCTCCGGTGTGAACCTCGTTGAGGTCGCGGTGAAGATCTGGCAGGGCTTCGACCTCAACATGCAGGGGCTGGTGACACCCGAAACGGAGGTGCTCCCGGGAGTCGCCGAAGGACACTGTGCGGTCGGCTGGGCGGTAAAGGAGGCCGTGTTCTCCTTCGACCGCTTCCCGAACATCGATCCGCTTCTGGGGCCCGAAATGAGATCCACCGGCGAGGCCATCGGAATCGGCGGGACCTTCGGTGAAGCCTTTGCCAAGGCAACGAGCTCTGCGGGCAGCGAGCTTCCCACCGGCGGACGCGTGTTTGTCTCGATTCACGACTCGGACAAAGAGACGATGCTTCCCATCGTGCGCGAGCTCGCCGAGCTGGGATTCGAGATCACCGCGACGCGCGGTACGGCCGACTTCCTCTTCCGAAACGGGATTTTCAGCGAGGTCATGCTGAAGGTGCACGAGGGACACCCCAATGTCGTGGATCACCTCGAGGCCGGACGGATCGACCTTGTGATAAACACGCCTCTCGGTCGCTTTACCCAGCGCGACGATGACTATATCCGCATCCAGGCGCTGCGCCACCGCGTGCCCTACACGACCACGACCTCCGCGGCCGAGGCCGCGCTCGAGGGCATCAAGTACCTCAAGCGCGGTGAGGTATCCGCCGAGCCACTTCCTGCGCCCAGTTGAGCGCGCCGTCACCGCGTGGTAGACTGAGCGCCCACAGTGCGCTATGGCAACCAGCTCGACCTTTGACAGTCTTGTCTCCACCCTTTCCTCCACCGAACGGCGCGAGATGCTCGAGCGCATTCGGGCGGGAATCGTATTCGACGAGGAGCCGGTGGAACGCGAGCTCGCGCCCGCCGAGTCGGACGTAGAGTACGCATATCTGACCATGGGGATGTGGCAGAAGCTCCTCGTGCTTCTGCGAATGGTGTTCGGCGCCCTGTCGAAGGAGGACGCGGTTGAAGAGCACCTCATGAAGGGGCTCGCCCGACGCCTTCGCAGTGAGGCCGCGAACTTCATCGACGTAGCGAGCGCGCAGTTTCTGCCCGATTTCAAGGCCGAAATCGCAAAGCTCAAGAGCGCAGCAGGCTTCTTCCAGGGACCGGTGGGACGGATCCGAAGCGCCGGTCTCGACTCCTTCTACAGCTTCGCTCTCGGCCTCGAGAGCCCCGACATCCGGGATGAGTTGCTGGTGTACACCGACCCGTTCATTCTCTCGAGCCGCATGGAGGATGCCGACGAGCACACGATCCGCCGTGAGGCGGAGGGCCGCTTTGCCGAGCTCATGGGATCCATCCCCTCCTGGGTTCGAAACAGCATGCAGACGAATGCAGCCTTTCTCGAATCACTCAGCGCGCTTACCGAATTCGATTTCGATGAGATACTCTCCTGCTTCGAGGCCGTGGGCGGAGAGGACGACGACGAACGGTGTGAGGTCGACCACCTCAGGTCCCCGTTGCAGAATCTCGGCCGCCTTCTCAAGGGCCTTGCGCCGCCGCCGAGCGCCGCGTTTCTCGAGGCGCTGGTACTGTTCGATGGTGACCTCGGTCGTGCCGATCAGGACCTCGAGTCCGTCCTGAACGAACGAACCGCCGGTGTGCAGCGGCGTCTCGACGTCGTTCGTGGCTTCGCGCGACGGGTGCCGTTCTTCGACATCCTCCGCTACGCGGTCGGCGATCTCTCCTACCGGTTGCCGACGCCGGCGACGGGGCAGGGGTGGAAAAGCAGGGTGGAGCAATTCTGGTCGCGGCGCATGGAGTCCCTCTTTCAGCTCTACTCGTTCGAACGAAAGAAGGAAGACCTGCTGGCGCAGGCGCGCGAGCTCATTGACGACGGTGAGGTGAGCCCTCCGTCTCACTACCCGGCACGTCCGGGACGACGGAACGGCACTCATGCGACGAGTATCGCCCTCCTCGAAGCCCTCCTGCGTCAGGTTCGCGACCGCGGGCACGCTGCAACGCTCAAGACGCTCTTCGTGCAGGGGGCCTTCTACAAGGAAGAAAACCGGGCCGAGTTCAATGAATATTACGGTGAGCTCGAGGATCTTCTGAACGCCGTCAATGCGTTTTTCGTGCGAATCGGTGACAGCGGAGATCTGCAGGCGAGCGTCAAGGAAGCCCGTCGGGAGGATGGAGACGTCGAGACGGCGTTCGACCGCGTGGATGAAGCAGCCGACAGGCTGGTGCATCGCGGCGTGGAAACGTTGCACGGTCTCGCGGAGGTCCTCCGTGGCGTCCTCTACGGAGAGGTCGGTGGTCGCTACGATACCCTCAGCAACCTCGACGAAGTGGCCGGCCGTGATAACAAAGCGTTCAGGGCTCGGCTCGATGACGTGCTCAGTTTCGCAAAATCAGCGGCTTCCGTGCTGAGCAGCATGTACGACGTGGAGCGCACGAGTGCCCGTCGCCGCGCCGCCCTTCGTCGTCACGAACCTTGACGCCCCCCGATGCGGGTCGGTATGATCACGCGATGACCGGCACCTTCGAGCTTGACCTCACCTCCGGCAGCGTGGTTCGTATGCCGTTCAGTTTGCCCGTGCACCTCACGCTTCGCGAGGCGGGCGATATGGGACCGAGCGGTGCGATTACGCAGCCGCGGCGGGACGAGGTTCTGCGTGGCCTCGGCACCGACCCGGCCGGTTACATCACCGTGAAACAGGTGCACTCCCGGGAGGTGGCTGTCGTCGGTACCGCCAGTCGGCCACATCCCGAGACCGAAGCAGACGGCCTGGTGACCAACGATCGGCGTCTCGCCCTCGGCGTCACAGTGGCCGACTGCATGCCGATCTTTCTCCACGACCGGCAGACGGGCGCATTTGCAGCGCTGCACTCGGGGTGGCGAGGTACCGGTATCGTCTCGGATGCGGTACGCCTCATGGAGCAACGCTATGGGGTTGCTCCGGAGAACCTCGAGGCACTGCTCGGTCCCTCGATCCGTTCCTGTTGCTATCGGGTAGATGAGGGGCGGGCCGCGCTCTTCAGCGATTTGTGGGGTGAGCGTGCGGTGGTACGGCGGGAAGACGGCCCCTATCTCGACCTGCTGCAGCCGAACATCGACCTCCTCGAGTCGCACGGAGTGCGCCGCGTATCGGGTGCGGCCGAGTGCACGGCCTGCACCTGCTCGCTCGGCTCCTTCCGGCGAGAGGGTGCGGAGCACTTCACACGAATGATGGCCGTCATACAAGGAGAGTAGCGCGCATGCAGGCATACAGGACGGTATGGAAACGCCGTATAGCCGATACACTTCGGGAGCTCGCCCGCGAGCGGGAGATCGACGAGTCTCAGATCGACGAGGCGGATGTGATCGTCGAGCGTCCGCCGAAACCGGAGCTCGGGGACCTGGGTTTCCCCCTGTTTCCCTTCGCGCGCGTGTTTCGCACGTCGCCCGCGGCGATTGCGGAGGCGGCGGCCGCGAGGCTGCAGGAAAGCGGTGCGGCCGGCCGCGATCGTATCGAGACCGCAGGCCCCTATGTCAACGTGCATATCGATCGGGATTCCTATGCCCGCAGCGTATTCGCCGCGGTTGAGACCGAAGGCGATGACTACGGGCGCGGCACCTCACGCGGCGGACAGCGGGTGATGGTCGAGTTCTCGGCGCCCAACACCAACAAGCCGCTGCATCTCGGACACCTGCGAAACGACGCCATCGGCGAGAGCGTTGCCCGCATCGTCAAGGCCTCCGGAGCGGAGGTGCGGAAGGTGAACCTCGTGAACGACCGCGGGATTCATATCTGCAAATCGATGCTCGCATACCGGGAGTTCGGCAATGGAGAAACGCCGGAGTCCACCGGTGAGAAGCCGGACAAGTTCGTGGGGGATTTCTACGTCAGGTTCGCAAACTGGGCGCAGAGCGACCCCTCCGCGGAGGAGCGCGCCCGGGAGATGCTGCAGCAGTGGGAGAAGGGCGAGCCCGATACCCTCGAGCTGTGGAAAACGATGAACGAGTGGGCGGTGCGAGGCATTCAACAGACCTACCGCCGCACCGGGGTCTCCTTCGACGACATCTACTACGAGAGTCGCACCTACGGTGCCGGCCGCGAGGAGGTCCTCAAGGGGCTCGAGCGCGGCGTGTTCTACAGCGATGAGAAGGGCACCGTCTGGGTCGATCTCGAGGACATCGATCTCGACAAGAAGGTCCTCCTGCGGGGAGATGGAACGAGTCTCTACCTGACGCAGGACATCGGTACGGCCATACGCCGTCACGCGGACTGGCCCTTCGACCGGCTGGTCTACGTCGTGGCCTCCGAGCAGCGCTATCATTTCACCGTGCTCTTCCACGTCCTCGAGCGGCTCGGCTTCGAGTGGGCGAAGAATCTCTTTCACCTCGCCTACGGGATGGTGAACCTTCCCGAGGGCAAGATGAAGTCGCGCGAGGGCACCGTGGTCGACGCCGACGACCTCATCGATCAGCTCGCCGAGCTCGCGAAGGTGGAGATCCGCGAGAAGGAGCGCGAGAGTGAAGTGGAGGACATCGACGCAACGGCGGAGGCCATCGCACTCGGGGCGCTTCATTACTACCTGCTTGCCGTGAATCCGATGAAGGACATCGTCTTTGATCCGGCGAAATCACTTTCGTTCAACGGCAACACCGGCCCGTACCTGCAGTACACCGGCGCCCGCATTCGCAGCATCGTGCGGAAAGCGGAGGCGGCGGTCCCCGGCGTGGCCGAGGTGGATGCATCGGCCCTCGCCTCCCAGGACGAGTGGGAGCTCATCAAGTTGCTCGGTGAGTTTCCCTCCCGCGTGGAGGAAGCATCCCGGGAGTACAATCCGTCCTACGTCACCGCATATTTATTCGAGCTCGCGAAAACCTTCTCCAGGTACTATCACGAGTACCCCATCCTGACTGCGCCGACGCCGGCCGCTCGCGACGCGAGACTTCTCCTTGCAATTTCGACTGCACAGGTCTTGAAAAACGGCTTTCGGCTTATTAACATTCCCTTCCTGGAGTCTATGTAGGGAATCGGACCATGAAACGACCCTCCGGCGTCGGCCGGAAGATACATATACCGCCTTTTCAGGGCACCGGATCAGGGCCGGTGCCTCCACATGACAATCTGATCGGGTAGGGCTCCTTCGAAGGAGAGATCGCATGAATATGCAGCAACGGCCGGGCAAACAGGGACTTTACGATCCCGCTTTCGAACATGACGCATGCGGTGTCGGTTTTGTCGGACACATAAAGGGCCGGGCCGGCCACGAAATCGTCGAGCAGGCGAAAACGGTTCTCATCAACATGACGCACCGCGGTGCGGTGGGTAGCGAGAAAAATACCGGTGACGGCGCCGGCATCCTGACCGCACTGCCGCACCGGTTCCTCGAGAAGATCATGAAGCGGGACTTCGCGATAGATCTGCCACCGCGCGGACGCTACGCCGCCGGCATGGTCTTCCTGCCCCGCGACTTCCGAGAGAGGTCGGCGTGTAAGCGAATCTTCGAGCAGGTGGTTGCCGAGGAAGGGCAGACCTTTCTCGGGTGGCGACCCGTGCCCCGTGACGAGAGCATGATCGGGCCGACGGCGAAGGCCGCGCAGCCGGCAATGGAGCAGGCCTTCATCGCGGCGACCGTCACCGATCCCGCGGACTTTGATCGGAAGCTGTTTGTTATCCGAAAACAGGCCTCAAAACGGTTGCGCGGTGAAGCCCACGACTCGAAGGGCATGTTCTACGTCTGCAGCCTCTCCACGCGCGTGCTTGTCTACAAGGGCATGCTCATGCCGGAGCAGCTCTTTGCATACTATCCGGATCTCAGCGACGCGGACTACGAAACCCACGTGGCGATGGTGCACTCGCGGTTTTCCACCAACACGTTTCCGAGCTGGGACCGCGCGCAACCGCTGCGCTTCATGAGTCACAACGGCGAGATAAACACGCTGCGTGGCAACATGAACAAGATGTATGCGCGAGAGGGAACCCTCGAGAGCGAACTCTTCGGCGATGACCTGAGGCGTGCGTTTCCGATTATGGAGCCGGACAGCTCCGACAGCGGCAATTTCGACAATGCGCTCGAGCTCCTGCTGCTTTCCGGCCGGGAGTTACCGGAAGCGGTCATGATGATGGTGCCCGAGGCATGGCAGAATCACCGGCAGATGACGCCGGCCCGCCGCGACGTCTATGAATACATGAGCTGTTCGATGGAGCCCTGGGACGGCCCGGCATCGATTTCGTTTACCGACGGGACGGTCATGGGTGCGCTGCTCGACCGTAACGGTCTGCGCCCGAGCCGCTACTACGTCACCGACGACGATATGGTCATCATGGCAAGTGAGGTGGGAGTGCTCGACATCCCGCCTGAGAAGGTCAGGCTGAAGGGCCGCCTTCAGCCCGGACGCATGTTTCTCGTGGACTTCGAGCAGGGACGGATCGTTGACGATGACGAGCTCAAGGATTCCATCGCCCGCAAGCATCCCTACGGTGAATGGCTCGAGCGCGAGAGGATCCTCCTCGAGGACCTCCCTGCCGCCGCCGACGTGCCCTCACGGGACGCAGAGACCATTCAGGAACGGCTGCTCATGTTCGGGTATACCGAGGAGCACCTGAACCTTCTGCTCAAGCCCATGGCGGAGAACGGCAAGGAGCCGCTCGGCTCCATGGGAAACGACGCGCCGCTTGCCGTCCTCTCCCAGCGCCCGCGGTTGACCTACGAATACTTCAAGCAGCTCTTCGCGCAGGTCACGAATCCGCCCATAGACTCCATCCGCGAAGAGATCATCATGAGCCTCTCGGCCTATGTCGGCCCTGAGAAGAATCTGCTCGAAACGAGCCCCGAGCACTGCCGACGCCTCAAGCTCGAGCACCCCATCCTCACCAACGAGGAGCTTGCGCGCGTGAGAGAGCTCGACTATCGCGGCTGGAAGAGTGCCGTCATCGACGCGACCTACGCGATCAACACCGAGGCCGAGGATCTGCACTCCGCGCTCATCCGCATCAGCAGGGAGACCGAGAAGGCCATATCCGACGGCTACTCCCTCGTCATCCTCTCCGACCGTAATGCCGGTCCCGAGCGGGTACCGATCAGCGCGCTGCTCGCGGTAGGGGCGGTGCATCACTATCTCGTGCAGCGGGCAAAACGGACGCAGGTCGGCATCGTCCTCGAGACCGCGGAGCCGCGGGAAGTCCATCACTTCTGCACGCTCGTGGGGTACGGCGCCGACGCCGTCAACCCCTATCTCGCGTTCGAGGCAATGTGGCATCTGCGTGACGAGGGGGCCATCTCACCGGAGCTCGACGATGAGCGTATCGTGGAGAACTACCGTGCGGCCCTGGCCAGGGGAATGCGGAAGGTGTTCGGCAAAATGGGCATCTCCACGCTGGACAGCTACAAGGGTGCGCAGATTTTCGAGATTGTCGGCCTGTCCTGGGACGTCGTGGAGCGATGTTTCGCGGGTACGGCCTCCCGGATCGAGGGTGCCGGCTTCGACGTGCTCGGCGAGGAGGCGTTGCGACGCCACCAAATGGCCTATCCCGGGCGCCCCATCCCCATCGGCTATGACTCCTACAACCCCGGCGACTACCAGTGGCGCACCGGTGGTGAGCGGCACATGTGGGATCCCGAGGCCATTGCGACGCTGCAACGGGCGGTCCGGCAGAACGACGAGGCGATGTACCGGAAGTTCGCCGAGCACGAGAATCGCAGGGACCGGAACCAGGCCACGATCCGCGGGCTGTTGAAGTTCAGGGACGGGCGACCCATCCCCATCGAGCAGGTCGAGCCTGCCGAGGAGATCATGAAGCGCTTCGCCACCGGCGCGATGAGTTTCGGCTCCATCTCCCAGGAGGCCCACGAAACCCTGGCGATCGCCATGAACCGCATCGGTGGCCAGTCCAACACTGGAGAGGGCGGAGAGCGGCGGGAGCGCTACAAGCCGCTTGCCAACGGGGACTCCAAGCGCTCCTCCATCAAGCAGGTGGCATCGGGGCGTTTCGGCGTGACCATCGAGTATCTCGCCGAGTCGAACGAGCTGCAGATAAAGATGGCGCAGGGCGCGAAGCCGGGCGAGGGAGGTGAGCTTCCCGGGCACAAGGTCTTCGACGTTATCGCGAAGACCCGTTACTCGACGCCGGGCGTAGGACTCATCAGCCCGCCGCCTCATCACGACATCTACTCCATCGAAGACCTCGCACAGCTCATCTTCGACCTGAAGAACGCAAACCCCGGCGCCCGGGTCAGCGTCAAGCTCGTCTCGGAGGTGGGGGTCGGCACCATTGCAGCGGGCGTCGCCAAGGGCCACGCCGACCACATCCTCATCTCGGGACAGGACGGCGGCACCGGCGCGTCACCGCTTACCGGTATCAAGTACGCGGGGGTTCCCTGGGAGCTCGGTCTCTCGGAAACCCATCAGACCCTGGTGATGAACAACCTCCGAAGCCGCGTGGTGCTGCAGACCGACGGGCAGATAAAGACCGGTCGCGACGTCGCCATCGCGGCGATGCTCGGTGCCGAGGAGACCGGCCTCGCGACGGGGCCGCTCATCAGCATGGGGTGCATCATGATGCGGGTGTGCCACAAGAACACATGCCCGGTCGGCGTGGCAACGCAGGACGAGAAGCTCCGGGGCAAGTTTGCCGGAAAGCCCGAGCACGTCATCAACTACCTTCGCTTCGTGGCGGAGGAGCTGCGCGAGATCATGGCCGAGCTCGGCTTTCGCAGTTGGGCCGAGATGGTCGGCCGGGTCGATATGCTCGAGCCCGATGAGTCGGTGCTGCACTGGAAATCGGAGTCGGTGGATCTCTCTCGCGTGCTGGCGCCGGCCGTGCGGGGGAAGGGCAATACCGGTATCATCTGCTGCATCCCGCAGGAGCACGGCATAGATACGGTACTCGACCGCCGGCTCATCGAGCTCGCCGAGCCGGCCATCGCGGAGGACCGACCCGTAGCCGCCGAGCTGCCGATCCGCAACACCGACCGGACCACCGGCACGATGCTCAGCCACGAGATCACAAGGCGCCGCGGGTTCGCCACGTTGCCCGAGGACCTCATGCGCTTCAAGCTCACCGGCTCCGCCGGGCAGAGTTTCGGCGCCTGGCTGGCAAAAGGCGTGACCCTGGAGCTCGAGGGGGATGCAAATGACTATGTGGGGAAGGGGCTCTCGGGTGGAACGCTTGCGGTGTATCCCCCGCAGGACGCGGGCTTTGCGGCCGAGGAGAATATCATCATCGGAAATGTCGCCCTCTACGGTGCCGTCGGCGGCAAGGCCTTCTTCCGCGGCCAGGCGGCCGAGCGCTTCTGCGTGCGGAACTCCGGCGCACACGTCGTCGTCGAAGGCGTGGGTGACCACGGCCTCGAGTACATGACGGGTGGCCGCGCGGTAATCCTCGGTCCCACCGGCAGAAACTTCGCCGCCGGCATGAGCGGCGGCATCGGCTACGTGTGGGATCCTCGGCGCCGGCTCGAGTCGCTGTACAATCCGGAGCTCGTCGAGCTCGAGGACCTCGACGCCGAGGACGAAGCGACCATCCGTGAGCTGGTGACCGAGCATACCGAGCGCACCGGATCAACGGTGGGGGCGCACGTGCTGGCAACCTGGGAAGAGCGCCGCGGGGAGTTCGTGCGGGTCATTTCGCCGAAGTTCCGCGACATCATGAAGCAGCAACCGAGCCGAACACCGGAGGTGGTTCATGGGTAAGCCGACCGGATTCATGGAATACGAGCGCGTTCGTGGTCCCGAGCGGGACGAGCGCGAGAGAATACAGGACTACGAGGAGTTTCACGGGCACCTGCATGAGAAAGAGCGGCAGGAGCAGGGAGGCCGCTGCATGGACTGCGGTGTGCCCTTCTGTCAGTCCGACTACGGCTGCCCCGTGGACAACCTGATCCCCGAGTGGAACGAGCTCGTCTATCGCGGGAAGTGGGATGAGGCCTTCCGGCGCCTGATGAAGACCAACAACTTTCCCGAGTACACGGGACGGGTCTGTCCCGCGCCCTGCGAGCACGCCTGCGTCCTCGGTATCAACGAGCCGGCCGTTACCATCAAGGACAACGAGGCGCACATCATCGACCGGGCCTACGATTCGGGCCTCATGACGCCGCAGCCGCCTTCAGTGCGCACCGGCAAACGGGTCGCCATCGTCGGAAGCGGTCCCTCCGGGCTCGCCGCCGCCGATCAGCTCAACAAGGCGGGACACAACGTTACGGTGTTCGAGCGCGACGACCGTATCGGCGGGCTCCTCATGTACGGTATTCCCAACATGAAGCTGTCGAAGGAGCTCGTGGAGCGCCGCAACGGGTTGATGGCGGCCGAAGGGGTGGAGTTCCGCCCGGGGGTCGAGGTCGGTACCGACGTCGACCCGGAGGAGCTTGCGAAGACCTACGACGCGGTGCTGCTCGCCTGCGGTGCTACGCT
>JAWLDL010000004.1:0-25629 GCA_041686675.1 Spirochaetia bacterium
GCGGGGCTGGGCTCGATAGCCGAGAACTTCGAGCGACTCACCGACGAGCTCCGCGACTCCACCATGAGCATCCGCATGCTGCCCATCGGGACAACCTTTTCCAAGTTCCGTCGTCTCGTCCGCGACCTCTCTCAGGAGCTGGGCAAAGAGGTGGAAATGAAGGCCAACGGCGGCGAGACGGAGCTGGACAAGACGGTCATCGAGAGACTCAACGATCCACTCGTACACATCATCCGAAACGCCATCGATCACGGCGTGGAGACGCCTGAAGAGCGGGAAGCTGCCGGAAAACCCAGGGCGGGAACCGTCAGCCTTACCGCCGCTCATGCCGGTGCCGAGGTCCTTATCAGCGTGGTCGACGACGGTGCGGGGCTCAACCGTGACGGAATTCTTGCCAAGGCCAGGTCCAAGGGACTGATCCGCGGCGACGAGGACCCGAGCGATGAGGACGTATATCAGCTATTGTTCGCCCCCGGGTTCTCGACCGCCGAGAACGTTACCACGGTCTCCGGTCGGGGCGTCGGTATGGATGTCGTCAAGAAAGAGATAGACAACCTCGGTGGAACCGTTCGCATTGAAACCAGCCCCGGAGAGGGAACAAGCTTCATGCTGAGCATTCCCCTGACGCTGGCCATCATCGACGGGCTGCTCGTGCGGATCGGGGGCCAGCATTACGTCTTTCCGCTCTCGGCAGTGGGCGAATGCATCGAGCTCACCCGGGAGATGCGCGAGGAGCAGGGAGGCGGACGAATCATCAACAACCGCGGCGAGATCCTGCCCTATGTGCGCCTCCGTGAGGTCTTCGGCATCGACGGGACCTACGAGGGTATCGAGCAGGTTGTTGTTGCAAACTCCCAGCAGGGCACCGTGGGTTTCGTGGTCGATCATGTCATCGGCGATTTCCAGACGGTGATCAAGAACCTCGGGAAACTCTATCGAGATCTCGAAGGCATCTCGGGCGCCACCATTCTCGGCGACGGCACGGTGGCGCTGATCCTCGATCTCCAGCGGCTTGCCTCGCTCGCGACCGCCAAAGAAACGGAAGTTGGTCATGGCTGAGAAGAAGCAGGATGAGAATGTAGCCGAACCGGAAGAGGACATCGGGCGCAATTTCACCTCCCGCCGGCTGTCCACGGAGCAGTTTGCGGTTCTGAGTGAGTTTGTTCAGAGTGAGCTCGGCATCCGGATGCCGCCCGCGAAGCGTGTCATGCTCGAGTCCCGCCTGCAGAAGCGACTGCGGGCACTCTCGCTGGACAGCTTCAAGGACTACATCGACTTTGTGTTCGACGACAGTCAGAAAGAGGCCGAGCTGCTCCACATGATCGACTCGGTGACGACAAACAAGACCGACTTTTTTCGCGAATCGGATCACTTCGATTATATGACCAATCGCCTTCTGCCCGAGCGCTACCGCGACGGTTGGGGACGGGATCGTCCGCTGCGCGTGTGGTCCACTGCCTCCTCCACGGGCGAGGAGCCGTATACGCTCGCTATGGTACTCGAGGAGTTTCGCGGGGAGCATCAGGGCTTCAATTACGGCATACTCGGAACCGACATCTCCACCCGTGCCCTCGATCACGGGCGGAAAGCGGTCTACACCGAGGAGCGCGTTGATCCGGTTCCTCAGTCCCTGCGCAAGAAGTATCTCCTGCGCAGCAAGGACCGGACGTCACGACTCGTCCGCGTGCGCCCGGAGCTCAGAAAGCGGGTTCAGTTTCACCGGCTCAACCTCATGCATGATTCCTGGGACATCGGTGAGCGTTTCGAGGTGATCTTCTGCCGAAACGTAATCATCTACTTCGAGCGACCCACGCAGTACCGACTGCTTACGCACCTGTACGACTACCTCGTGCCGGGCGGGTATCTCTTTCTCGGACACTCCGAGACCCTCGCCGGTATGGAGTTACCGGTGCGCTCGGTCGCACCGACCATTTACCGAAAGGCGGAGTAGCAGATCATGGCGTACAACATGAACGAGAAGATCAAGGTGATGGTTGTCGACGATTCGGCAGTCGTGAGAGAAACCCTCTCGAGCATACTGAAGGCCGACCCCGGCATGGAGGTCGTTGCGACCGCTTCCGACCCGCTGATTGCCGCGCGCAAGCTGCAGAGCGTCGTCCCCGACGTCATCACGCTCGACATCGAGATGCCCCGGATGGACGGGCTGAGCTTTCTGCAGAAGCTGATGGCGGAGCACCCCATCCCGGTCGTCATCTGTTCCTCCAAGGCGGAGCAGGGCTCCGGCAATGCGTTGAAGGCGCTCGAATATGGCGCGGTCGAGATCATCGAGAAACCGAAGGTCGGCACGAAACAGTTTCTCGAGGAATCCAAAACCCGGGTCACCGACGCCGTCAAGGCCGCCCACCTGGCGAAGCTCAAGAAAGTGAAACCACAGGCGGTGTTCAATGAGGTTGCCCCGAAGCTGAGCGCCGACGCGGTGCTGCCGAAGGCCCGCGGACAATCGGTGATCGAGACCACCGAGACCGTTATCGTCGTCGGTGCATCGACCGGGGGGACGGAGGCGCTTCGCGATTTTCTGGAGTCCATGCCGCTCGACGCGCCCCCGATCGCCATCGTGCAGCACATGCCGGAGAACTTCACCGCCGCGTTCGCACGGCGTCTCGACAGCCTGTGTCGCGTGACGGTGAAGGAGGCCGAAACCGGTGACTCGCTTATCCGCGGACGCGCCCTCATCGCTCCGGGCAACCGCCACTGCCTCATGAAACGCAGCGGTGCGCGCTACTACGTGGAAATCAAGGACGGCCCCCTGGTAAGCCGGCATCGGCCGAGTGTGGATGTCCTCTTCCGCTCCGCGGCCCGCTACGCCGGGAAAAACGCAGTCGGCGTGATCATGACGGGAATGGGAGATGACGGCGCTCGTGGAATGCTCGAGATGAAGGAAGCCGGCGCTTACAACGTGGCTCAGGACGAGGCAACCAGTGTCGTGTACGGAATGCCGAACGAGGCGGTGAAGCGTGGCGCGGTCGATGTATCCCTGGCCCTCGGAAGCATCGCGCAGCACGTGCTCTCGCGGGCTTCGGAGCGGCGGAGGTAGATGCGCGACGTGAGCGAAGGCTACACGACCAACGCACGCATATTGATCGTCGAGGACGAGGCGATCGTGGCCATGGACATCCGCCATCGCCTCGAAAAGCTCGGGTACATGCCGGTGCGGTCCGTCGCTTCCGGTGAGGATGCGGTGGAAGCAGCGGCCGAGCTCGACCCCGACCTCATTCTGATGGACATCCAGCTGGCTGGAGACATGGACGGCATAGAGGCCGCCGGCCTCATACGCGAGCGCGGCGGAACGCCGGTGATTTTCCTGACCGCTTATTCCGACCGTGCCAGTCTCGAGCGGGCGAAAGTGGCCGATGCCTTCGGCTACGTGCTCAAGCCCTTCGAAGAGCGTGAGCTCGGCATCGCGATCGAAATGGCGCTGTACAAAGAACAGATGCAGCGACGCCTGTCCGAGAGTCGGGAGTGGCTCTACGGCACCGTTGGGGCGCTCTACGAGGGTGTGGTGACCACGGACGCCGAAGGCTCGGTGCTGTTCATGAATCGGCGAGCCGAGGAGCTCGTCGGCTGGTCGGAGCCCGAGGCTGTGGGGCTCCATGTCGACGCGGTCGTGCGCACCGAGCCCATTCCGTCGACGGAGTTCGCAACCGAAGTTCTTCCCGAAGCGGTGAAGCTCCTCCGTCGCGACGGAAGCGTGGCATACGTTGAGCGCCGCATCGGCGAGATTCCGGAGCCTGCAACGCGACCCGCTGAGCGAGCCGCTGTGGGAGTTGAGGTGGCGTCCGCGGTGGCTTCCCCTGCGGACGACGGCCCGTCGCCGGCCGTCTGCGGCCGCGTCGTCGTGCTGCGCGAGGTCTCCGAAATCCTTCGGTACGACCACGCCATGCGCGCCGCCCGCACGGAAGCCGAGCAGGCGTTGAAATCGAGGAGCGAGTTTCTCGCCAATGTCACGCACGAGCTTCGCACCCCTCTCAACAGTATTCTCGGCATGGCCGACCTTGCGCACGAGCTCGCGCGTGACGACCAGCAACGGGAGTATCTCGGCATCCTCAAGAGCTCCGCGGAGAACCTGCACGGGCTGATTTCTTCCATTCTCGACCTGTCCCGCATCGATTCCGGCCACCTGCACCTCGAGCCTGCGGAAGTGGATCTCGACCAGGTGCTCGAATCCGTCGTTGAGAGTTTCGCCCTGGAGGCCCACCGTAAGGGGCTCGCCCTGCACTTCGCGCAGTCACCCGAGACTCCCGCCTATGTGATGGCTGACCGCGTGCGCCTCGTGCAGGTACTCTCGAATCTTATCGCGAATGCCGTCAAGTACACCGAGTCGGGCTCGGTCACGGTATCGGCCGACGCCGGGGCCGCCGCCGAAGCGGGGGCCGCCGCCGAAGCCGGGGCCGCCGGGGCCTCAGGTGCCGCCGGGCCGGCGGCGTCGGGCGAGGGGGGGCAGCTCGTGAGAATATCGGTGTCCGACACGGGGCCGGGCATTCCCGCATCGGAGCAGCAACGTGTCTTCGAGCCCTTCACCCAGGTCGACGGAGGACCGACACGGGCGTACAACGGCGCCGGAATCGGTCTTGCGGTTGCCCGCGAAATCGTGGAGCTCATGGACGGCCGGATACGCCTCGAGAGCGACGCAGGGAAGGGCAGTGTGTTTACGGTCGAGCTGCCCCTGGTACCGGCGGGCCGGACGCGGGACACGGCCGGCCTGCTGCCGGAGCCACGGACGATCGTGCTTGTCGGCCCGCCGAATCCGTCGCGCCGCTCTCTCGAAGCCTGGGGGCGGGAGGTCGGCGCCGTCGTAGAAACCGCCGATGGTCCGGCGGCCGTCGGGAACCTCTGCGAGGGGCAGCCCGACCTCGTGCTGGTTCTCGACGATGAGGTGCGCGGCGATGAAGGAGACCGTTTCCTGCGCACGCTCGGGGACACATGCGCCGGGGCAGACCTCTGGGTTGCCCGCCGGATCGGCGCTCCCGGTGAGGAAGGCAGGCGGCTGTCGCAACCGGTAATGCCGTCGACCTTCCTGCGGCTTCTGGCGGGAGAGGCGGCGCCCGCAACGCCTCCCCCGGTCGCTCAGTCACCCTCGTCGAGGGCGGAGCGCGATGCGACCGGGAAGGGAACCTGGGGGCTTCTCCACCGCTTCCCGCCTTCGGACCTCAACCAAGAACGGCTCGCCGCGCTCGCCGTCGCTGCAGCGGAAGTCCGCGTCGACAGCGAAGGTGGCAGTGCGCGCGTTGACGAGGTGCTGTTCAGGGTTTCACTTGCCGCTCGCCGGGGCGACCTGGAGACTGCTCGTGAGCGCTTATCGGAGCTTGGACAAATGCGCTTGAATCAATACAATGATGAGAGGTAACAGATGCGATTTTTGATCGTTGAGGATGATTTCGGCAGCAGGCGACTGCTGCAGTCAATCCTCCGCTCGTATGGCCGCTGCGACGTTGTGGTGGACGGTGACGAAGGAATCGAGGCGTTTCGACTTGCATGGGAGGAGAACGATCCTTACGATGCAGTGCTGCTCGACATCATGATGCCACGGACGGACGGGCAGGAGGCGCTGAAACGCATCCGCGAGATCGAAGAACGGATTGGTGTAAAGGAGAAGGATCAGGTCAAGGTGGTCATGACCACCGCACTGGAGGACCCCAAGAACGTTGTCGAAGCCTATTATCGCGGGGCTGCCACCTCCTATCTGGTCAAGCCCATCAAGCGAGAGGCCCTCATCGACGAGCTGGAGCGCATCGGCGTACCACTCGAATCGGCCGGAGGGTAGCCGGTTTCAGCTGAGCGACGCGTTCCCCCTCCTGCGTGCAGCGATCCCTGTGAAGCGAGCGCATGGAGAACAACCGGATACTCGTCGTCGAAGACGAGCACATCGTAGCCCTCGACATAAAGATGCACCTCGAGAACTATGGATACGCGGTTCCCGTGATCTATGCCACGGGCGAGGAGGTGCTGGTAAACTTCGAGCTCGTCGATCCGCTTCTTGTCATCATGGACATCAAGCTGCAGGGCCGTCTGGACGGGCTGGAGACAGCCCGTGAGATAAAGCGGCGGTACCGGGTTCCGGTTGTCCTGTTGACCGCACACGCCGACGAGGCAACCGTCGAGCGGGCCAGGGAATCGCAGCCCTTCGGCTATATCATCAAGCCCTTCGAGGAACGTGAGCTCCGCACCGCCATCGTCGTCGCCCTCTCCCGTCACGAAATGGAACAGGAGATCATGCGACGGGAGCAGCTGTTCTCCACGACGCTGAACAGCATCGGCGACGGTGTCGTGGTCACCGATACCGAAGACACCGTGCAGTTCGTGAATCCGGTCGCCGCCCGCATGGTCGAGATGAAGCAGGAGGAGTGCGTGGGATGCTCGATGGACGAGATCCTCAGCCTCGAGTATGACAACGATCAGGCGGAGGACGACGGCGGAATAGCCTATCTCGTATCCGGAAGCGGCACGCGAACGGCCGTCGACGCAAACTCCTCGCCCCTCCACGACGAAACGAACCGGATCCGCGGTACCGTATGGGTCTACCGTGATATTTCCGAGCGACTGGCCTCCCAGCAGGCGCTCCGCGAGAGCCAAGAGCAACTGCGCCACGCACAGAAAATGGAGGCGGTGGGGAGACTCTCGGGTGGAATCGCCCATGACTTCAACAACCTGCTGACCGTGATACTCGGCTACACCCGGATTCTCTCCGAGGAATTGCAGACGAACAAGGTTCCGGACCCTGATACCCTTGTCAATGACGTGGAAGGTATCCAGAAGGCGGCACGTCGGTCGGTTTCACTGACACGGCAATTACTTGCCTTCAGTCGGCGTCAGGTGCTCAAGCCGACCCGGGTTAACCTCAACGATGCCGTTCGCGACCTCGAGAAGATGCTGCGTCGCCTCATCACCGAACAGGTGAGACTGCATTTGAATCTCAAGGCCGACCCCAGTGACGTCTACGTGGATCCCGGGCAGATGGAACAGGTGCTCATGAACCTCGTCGTGAATGCCCGCGACGCAATGAACGGCGGTGGCCGCATCCATATCCGTACCTTCAACGTGGAGCTCAGCGAGCCAACGGCAACCGTTGCGGGGCGTGCGGAGGCCGGACACTGGATCTGTCTGGAGGTTGAGGATTCAGGCTGCGGGATCGACCAGGACACGAGAGAGAGAATATTCGATCCCTTTTTCACGACCAAGGACGTTGGCGTGGGGACGGGTCTGGGGCTTTCGACCGTGTACGGCATCGTGCGCCAGACCAACGGCCACATCGACCTCGATTCCACACCGGGGCAGGGGACGACCTTCCGAATCATGCTGCCGCCCTTCGACGGGGCGGGTGAGGTCAAGCATGCGGAGACCGAACCGGTCGAGAACCACAGCGGAAGCGAGCGCGTCCTGCTCGTGGAGGATGACGATGCCATCCGGTCCATGCTTGCGAGAATACTGCGTGAGCACGGATACACGGTGATGGAGACCCAGAGCGGCGGGGAAGCCCTGCTGATAGCCGAGGACGAGAACACGAGGTTCGACCTGCTCGTAACCGATCAGGTCATGCCTCACATTACGGGTCTGAGACTTTCCGAGCGTATTCGCGAGTTCCGACCCGAGGTCGGCGTACTTCTTTTGTCCGGCTACCCGGAGGAGTTCCCCGAGCGGAACAAGCTTCCCGAGGGAGCCGTCTTTCTACCCAAGCCGTTTGAGCCGGAAGAGCTGCTTCGAAACGTAAGACAGGTGCTCGAAGGTTAACCGGCGTCAGACCACTATACCGAGGAACAGATGGAACGAAGCTTCGTCAGAAATTTCTGCATAATTGCGCATATAGACCATGGCAAGTCGACACTTGCCGACAGGCTCATACAACGTGCCCGGATCATCGATGACCGGGACTTCCAGGACCAGTTGCTCGACTCGATGGATATCGAGCGGGAGCGCGGCATTTCGATCAAGTCACATGCGGTGACGATTCCCCATCAGGCCACCGACGGCAGCACCTACGAGCTGAATCTCGTCGACACGCCGGGGCACGTGGACTTTGCCTACGAGGTTTCCCGTGCGATTGCATCCTCCGAAGGTGCCCTGCTCCTCATCGATGCGACGCAGGGGGTCGAGGCGCAGACGCTTTCCAACATGTACATGGCGCTCGAGCACAACCTCGAGATCATTCCCGTGATCAACAAGATCGATCTCCCCGGCGCGATGGTCGAGGAAACGAGACATCAGATCGAGCATGATCTCGGACTCGATGCCGGGGCTGCCATCGAGATCTCGGCGAAGACCGGCCAGGGTATCGATGAGCTTCTCGAAGCCATCGCCATCCTGATTCCACCACCGAGCGGCGACCCGGAGGCGCCTTTGAGGGCACGGGTGTTCGACTCGAACTACGATCCCTACCGCGGGGTCGTGGTGCATCTGCGGATTGTCGACGGTACCCTCTCGGAGGGAGACCGCATCCGCATCTGGTCAAACGAGGCTGAGTACGGTGTTGAGGAGGTCGGCCGGTTCCGCATCGGCCTGCACCGTGTTCGGACGCTCTACGCCGGAGACGTGGGCTATTTCATCGGCGGGATCAAGACCATTACGGATGTTCTCGTGGGCGACACCATAACCCACGCCAACCGCCCCTGCAGCGAGTCTCTCGGAGGATTCCGCGAGGCGAAGCCGGTCGTGTTCTCCTCGATCTATCCATCGGACTCTGATGAGTACGACGAGCTTGCCCGCGCGATGGAGAAGCTGAAGCTCAACGACGCCTCCTTCATTTTCGAGAAGGACGCCTCGGCGGCCCTGGGCTTCGGATTCCGCTGTGGCTTCCTCGGGCTCCTCCACCTGGAGGTGATCCAGGAGCGGCTGGAACGGGAGTTCGACCTCGGCATCATCCTCACGGCGCCGAGTGTGCGCTACCATCTGAAGCTCCGGGACGGTCGGTCGATCGACCTGGAGAATCCGCAGGACTTTCCGTCTCCCGGCGACATCGAGCAGGCCGAGGAGCCCTACATCCGGGCCTCCATCATCACCCCTGATGACTACCTCGGAACCGTGATGACGCTGTGCACCGACAAACGTGGCATACAGGAGGATCTGCGCTACCTCGACGAAAAGCGGGTGGACGTGATCTACTCCATGCCCCTCGCCGAGGTACTGTTCGACTTCTATGACAAGCTCAAGTCGGTCAGCCGGGGCTATGCCTCGCTCGACTACGAGATTACCGACTATCGCCCCACCGACCTCGTGAAGCTCGACATACTGGTAAATGGTCGGCCGGTTGATGCCCTCTCCCAGCTGGTCGTTCGCGAGCAGGCCGAGGCGCGCGCGCGGCAGGTCTGCCGCAAGCTCAAAGAGGAGATCCCGCGCCACCAGTTCAAGGTGCCCATACAGGGTGCGGTCGGGGGCAACGTGGTCGCCCGCGAGACGGTGCCGGCGCTGAGAAAGGACGTAACCGCCAAGTGTTACGGGGGTGATATCTCGCGCAAACGCAAGCTTCTCGAGAAGCAGAAGGCGGGCAAGAAGCGCATGCAGATCGGCGGCAATGTCGAGCTGCCGCAGACCGCGTTTCTCTCGGTGCTCAAGTCAGAGGAAGACTAAGACCGGGGCATCCGCTTCCGCATTAATTTCACGCGTCGCACGCGACCCTCATAGTCAAGCGCCGAGAGGAGCACGCGCCCGAGGAAGCTCCGCGTTGCCGCAGGCGGGTCGGGGAAGTCGAGGTAGACGTAATCAAGATCCGCGAGCAGCGGGCGGACTGCGGCATAGTCTCCCGCCGAAACGTCCGCACTCGTTCCGGTACGACCTATGACGTCGCGCAACCTCAGAATGAGCTCCGACAGGCGGCTCTCTTCACGGTCAAGATACGCGTCCACCTCTGCTGCTTCCGCCGGCGATGCCGTGCCGGCATCCGCAGCCCGCTGCGGACGGACCCCCGGGCCATTGTGGGGGCCGCTGCCGGCCGTGCCTGAGCCTCCGGCTGCCGGGAACGGTCCGCGAGCGGCCGGCGCGGCGTTGGGGAGGCCGCGATCCGGAGACAGGTCATAGACGCTGCCTTCCGGCAGCCTGGAAATGGTGGAGCGCAGCTGCTCGGCGTAGGAGAGAAGCACCGTGTCGGAGCGGGCCGGCCGGCCATCCTTTCCTTCGAGCGTCAGCAGAGGACGAGCCACCGCCATCCCGAAAAAGGGACTCGGATCGAGGCGGGTCCGTCGCGCGAGGGACAGGGCCTGCATGGGGGCTCCGCGTGCGTGGGTGCGCTCGAGGTCGTAGGAGAAGTCCAAACCGGTGAAATACACCGCGTCCGTGGTCAGGCGGGCTGCGAGGTGTACCCCGAGGACGCCGACGCTTCCGAGCGGTGGCACCCCGGGCGGGAGGAGACCGGAGGTGGAGAGCCTCCCGAAGAGCGCGGTCGGCGCAAAGCGGGAGCTCACGAACGTCAGCCCCCCGATCCCGGCCCGATGGAGTACACCGGGATAGGCGGTGATGTCGCAGATGAGATGGGGGCATCTTTCAGCGTACTTGCTCCGCTGCACGGCATCGCCGCGCGTTTCGGGCACGTCGGGCGGCGTCAGAAAGTCTGTGGCGTTTGCCTGCTGGGACTCGACTGCAAGTATGAAATCCGGCGTGATTCCGCGGGCTGCGAGCGGAGCGACAGCGGTGTCCACCGCGAGTATGAGCATCTGCTCGCGCCCGGCGCTTCCGTCGCGGGGCAGCTCGGCGGCGCGATCATCAAGTGACGGACCGGCACCGACGACGACGATCGGCAGACTCGTCCTCAAACTCTCGAGCGGTGTGCTCGCCGGCATGAGAGGCAGGTTCCGAAAGAGGTTTCGAATCCACAGCCGCCCCATCCGCATCCTGGTCATCGCATTCTGCCAGAAGATGCGGATCTCGTCGTCGAGCTTGCCTGCCAGGGATCGGTAGTCGCCCGGTTGCAGTCCGAATCCTCCCGACAGACTCAGCAGCCGCGTCCGCCTCGGTCGCCGACTGAGGGCGCGTTCGAGAATGCGGTCGAGTTCCGCGGCAGCGGGCGCACGTGCCCAGAGCAAACGATCGTCTGTGGGCGTGGTTTCGAGGGGCAGGGCGGCAAGCGCGGGATCGAGCTCCACCGCGAGGACCACCGCGTCCGGCGGACAGATGTCGAGCAGCTCACGCAGTCCGTAACCGAGAAGGGGGGAGGCGACGATTACCAGTGTCTGTGGCTGGATTTCTGCTGCCGCGGCCCGGCGGGCGGCGCCGCCGCGCGGGTCATGCGCGGCGTAGAGGCGCCGGCCACGGTGGTGGACCTGATATCCGTTCGAAGCCGCCTCGAGGCGCGGCTTCTCCTCGCTCATGAGCTGCCGCGAATGATGCGGGCGAAGGCCCGGGCGAAGTTATCGTCGTAGTACTGGGGATCGAGAAGGGTGCGCTGGAGCTCTTCGGACTGGTACTGCTGAACGAGAAAGGGATAGTAGCTGTCGAGGAACGCAGTCGAGTCCTCGCTTGCCTCGCGCTCGTCATCGAGTTGCAGAACCACCAGGGCGTTTCGAAGGGCCACCGGTTCGGAAACCTCCTCCTCGTCCAACCCGAAGGCGGTACGGAAGAAGCTCTCGCGGAAGGCAGCACGTGAGAGGACGTCGGAGTCCTGGGAGTTCACCCTGCCGAAAATGGGAAGGTTTCCGTAGTTGATCGGAAAATACCCCGTCTGATTGACGGACAACCCTTGAGCCGCGGCTGCATCCGCAAAGCTCGACCCCGTCGCTGCTTCGCGGAAGGTTGCGGCCTGCTCGGCCATGTAATCCTCGATGCGCCCGCGCTCGAAGGTGCTGAGGTAGGAGCGTACGTCGGCGATCGCATCCTCGTTTTCGAGGTCGACAGGTTGGGCCGGCTGGTTAACCCGGTAGATGACCCACCCGTTTCGAGCGTCAATCACCGGGCTCAAGTCGCCCTGCGCGAGCTCGAACACCTGCTCGAGTTGCTCCGTGTCCTCAACGTCGGGCTCGAGCTCGTAGAAGTATCGGCGGCCCATGTCCCCACCGGTGTCGGCAAACTGGTCGGCCGAGTGAGCTCGGGCCATTTCCTCGAAGGTGCTGTCGCGGTTCGCGATCTGCTCGCGGATGCGCTCGGCCTCGGCTTCCTCGCCGGTTATCGTGATAACGGAGAGATCCGCGCGGCGGAAGAGCTCCGGGTTCTCCCTGGCGAAGCTCAGAGCTTCCTCACGTGGATAATCCGTGTAATCGAATGCGACGTAGCGGAAGCGGCGCTCCGGGCTTCCCATCTCCTGGACGAACTCGATTTCCGCCGGGCTGGTTTTCATCGCCTGCAACTTGTCCGCGATGTAGCGCTGCTGGATCGCCTGCTCGCGCAGATACGTCCGGAGGCTGAACCGCTCCTGACTCGAGGTCTGACGATAGGCTTCGGCGCTGAAGCTTCCGTTTTCCTGGAACTGCGGATGTTGAGCGATCTCTCGATCCACCCGTGACTCGGAGATGACAAGGTCGCTTTGCTCCGCCTTCTGCATGACGGCGGTGTGGAAGAGCGTCTGGTTGAACGCCTGACGCCAGATCTGGCGGAGCTGAGTCTGCAGATCGGAGTCCTGGCCTTCATCCCGAACACGCGCGGCAATCTGCTGATACTGTCGGGCAAAATAGTTACCCGGGGAGTAGACGATTTCCTCACCGCGATAACTGCCGAATACCAGCCGACGGGAACCGCCCGCGGTCTGGGTAATAAGCGGCGCGCCGATGAACGTCACCACGATGATGACGAGTATGATAACGCTGAACAGATACAGAAACGGGCGGCGGGTGGAGATCTTCGTGCGCGGCTCTGAATCACCCCCGCGCTTTTTCTTGTCTTCGGATGCCATGTAGGCGACCGTAGCACTACGGGGTGTGCGTGTCAATTGAACAGAGCCTCTTGACAGTCTGGGGCGAAGTTCCTATATTTGGGCCTCGAATCCCAACACGGGGGCGTGGCGAAGTTGGTTATCGCGCCGGCCTGTCAAGCCGGAGGTCGCGGGTTCAATCCCCGTCGCTCCCGTAGACTCCGCCGAGGCGGAGATTAACGGGCTGTAGCGCAGTGGCTAGCGCGCGCGGTTCGGGACCGTGAGGTCGGCGGTTCAAGTCCGCCCAGCCCGAAAGACAGCCTTACTGCGCAGAGAGATAGAAACCCGCCGTTCCGGCGGGTTTTCTTTTATCGCGCGGGCTACATTCTCGTCTGTGGTCTTCCGTGCTAAACTGATATACGGTCAGACTCCGACTTCTCCGGCGCGGCCGAGAGGTGACCTGTTCAGTTTGTGGGGCTCAACGCCGAAAATCACTACAGAGTCGCGCGCGTGAAGGAGCATATGCACACTCGGGACTGGTTTCTCATCGCACTCATTCTCGCCCTTGCGCCCTCCGCGGTCGTGGCAGACCCCGTTACTCACGTCATACAAGAAGGCGAGACGCTCTACGCCATCTCCCGCAGCTACAGCGTTCCGGTCTCCGCCGTGCGGGACGTCAACGACATCCGGGATCCGCGCGACCTCGCGGTGGGGGTCGAGCTGGTCATCCCCTCGGTGTACCGCGTCGAGAAAGGTGACACCTACTACGGCATAGCTCGGCGTCACGAGATTTCCGTCGACGAGCTCCTCGAGCTCAACGGCAGGACGAGCTCCTCGGTACTGCGGGCCGGGGATACGCTCTATGTCCCGGGCCTGGACGGCGACACCGATGGCACCTCGCGCACTGCAACAACGCGCGGGGGACAGGATTCCGCCGAGAAGGATTTTCCCCAGGTTTCCGGCGCGGTGGGCCCCGGCGATACGAGCGGTTACTGGCCGCATCCGGGTAGGCGTGTGCGAATGGACGGCAAGCTTCCGGGCGTGTCGATTCAGGGGACCATCGGCGACGATGTTATCTCGGTCTCCTCGGGACGCGTCATTTACGCGGGCCCCTATACCACCTTCGGACGAGTTGTCATCGTGCAGAGCGCCTCCGGTTACATTTACGTCTACGGCGGCAATAGAAGCGTCGCGGTGACGGTGGGCGACCTCGTTCAGCCCGGCACGACGATCGGCGAGCTGGGCGAAGCGCCGGATGCCGGCCGATCTCGCCTGTACTTCAGCGTCTGGAAGAACGACAGCTTCGTGGATCCATCGCGGGCTCCGCGAAGCTGATGCGGTCTGTGTGCGGGATTTTGCGTATCGATATGAATTAGCTTGACCAATTCTGGTCAGGAATCTACGATCGGTACGAGCTACCCGGCGAAGGGGCCAGAGAATGGATGAGACGCGCTCGGTTAAGCGCACGCATGTACACTCACGGAAGAATCTCCATTCAAGCGAACTCGACCCTCTCGCCTATTACCTCCGGCAGATCGCCGGTTACCATCTCCTGACTCTGGAAGAAGAACGCCATATCGGCCGCGAGCTGCAGTCAGCGCGCGCGGAGCTGGCACGCCTCGAGGCGTTGCCCGAGGCCGCGAAGAGCACGGCGGAGAACGTATCGCGCAGGCAGTCGCTCGAGGCCACGCTGCGGATGCAGAAGAACCGGATGATCAACGCCAACCTGCGCCTTGTCGTTTCGGTAGCGAAGAAATATCAGCACCGCGGTCTGAACCTCCTCGATCTCATCGATGAGGGCAATATCGGCCTGATCGAGGCGGTAGAGCGCTTCGATCACACGAAGGGCTGCAGGTTCTCGACATATGCCACGTGGTGGATCCGCCAGTCGATCGTGAAGTCGCTTGCCGACAAAGGCCGCACCATTCGAATCCCGGTGCACATGCTGAATACCATCAAGAATTACTACTTCGTCGCGAAGCAGTTGACACAGGAGCTCGGTCGCGATCCGGTGAGCCGGGAGCTCTCCGAATACATGAACCTCTCCTCGGGGAAGGTTAACCAGATCGTGCAGCTTTCCCAGGATACCACCTCCCTCGACGTGACAGTGGATGAGGATAACTACACCCGTCTCTCGGATCTGATCGAGGACGAGAGCTTGTCGTCGCCTTTCGACGAGGTGTACCATATCACCCTGCAGGACACCATCAATCAGGTCCTCCGGCAGCTCAGTAAGCGGGAGATGCGCATCATTGAGCTTCGCTTCGGTCTCTCGGGTGAAGGGCCGCTGACCCTCGAGGAGACCGGCAAGGTGCTCGGAATCACCCGCGAGCGAGTGCGCCAGATTCAGGAGAAAGCCATCAACAAGCTGCGAAACTCCGAGGTCATACAGGAGCTGCGCTTCTAGCTATGGCGGGCTTCGATCGTATCACCACACGCGCCGGCGACGACGGAACAAGCTCCCTTCCCGGCCTCTCGGGGCTCTCCAAAGACGACATTCTGTTCCAGGTCCTCGGCGACCTCGACGAGCTCTCCGCGGCGCTCGGACTTGCACGCAGCACGGCCGCAGCCGGCGCGCTTCCCGGGGGTGCCCGGGCCGAGGATATCCGGCGACGGATCGAGTGGATGCAGTCGCTGGTGGCCCGTGTGTTGTCGGCTGTGGCCGCCTTCCGGGCTGCAGGCCCGGCTGGAGGCGGGCCGCAGGTGCCGGAAAACGCGGTTTCCGACATCGAGCATGCTCAGGGTGAGCTCATGAGCCGCATACCGATACCCGACCACTTTATCATGCCGGGCGGTACACGCCTTTCGGCGGAGATACATGTTGCCCGCGGCGTCTGCCGAAGGGCGGAACGCAGCTGTGTGAAGGCACGGAACGAGTACGGGGGTGCGGGGCTGGAGGCCGCCGTGCCGGTTCTCAACCGGCTGTCGGACTATGCCTTCGTGCTCGCGCTCGCCGCGGACCCCGACCCCGGTGCGGGTAGAATCGAGACGGCCTGACTGAGCATGGTCTCCCCGTCGAACAGGAACTTTCCACTCACATAGGCGCCCCCGAGAACGTGGGGGAGCCACAGACGGTCGTCCTCCCACATTTCGGCGTATGGGAGCTCATCGAGGCGGCACCAGAAGGGATCGGCTTCGTCGGTTTCCACGAGGTTCCCGCTGTAGCTGTCTCCGAGAAAGACCTCGCCGTAGAGTGAATATCCGTCTGCAAAAACAAAGGAGAGATCGGCCACCTGACGCAGATCGTGGGGAGTGATGCCGACCTCTTCCTGTGTCTCGCGGACGGCGGCCTCCAGATAGGTTTCCCCCGGCTCAAGCCGCCCGCCGGGTCCGTTGATCTTGCCGCTTCCGAGCCCGCGCTTCTTCCGGATGAGCAGAATGTGCGGGTCCTGGCGTACGAATACTATGACCGCGCGGTCGGTCGGCTTCCAGTTTGTCCAGTCAATGGTCTCAACGGTGTGTAAATTCAACTATGCTACCTTTCGAGTTGAAAGGAGAATAAGAAAAATGCTACGCTCTCGTCAATTTCACGTGTTCATGACCCGACCACCGCAAGAGAGGTAAGGAGAACATGCTAGGTTTTGTTGTAATTGCCGTGATGGCTGCACTCGCGTTCGCCGGCATAAACTATGTCGGCGTGAAGCGCCTCGACACCGGCACCGCGATCATGCAGGAGATCGCCGGCGCCATCCAGGAAGGTGCCGACGCGTTCATCAAGCACGAGTACAAGCTGATTTTTTCCATTGCAGTGTTCATCGCCGTTGGCCTCGGACTGCTTGTCGCCTGGTACACGGGAGTTGCCTTCATACTCGGCGCTACCATGAGCGCGACTGCCGGCTGGATCGGCATGAAGATCGCCACGCTCGCGAACGTGCGGGTTTCGAACCGTGCCCGCGAGTCGAAGGATCTCGGTAGTACGCTGCGAGTCGCGTTCCGGGGCGGGAGCGTCATGGGGCTCAGCGTCGGTGGCTTTTCGCTGCTGGGACTGGTCCTCGTGTATTTCGTCTTCGGAGTTCTGCTCGGGCAGACCGATGCGTCGCGCCTGACCGTCGAGGTAAACTGGCTTGGGGTGAACTTCATTCCCTTTACGATGTCGGTCTCGGGGTACGCGCTCGGCTGTTCCATCATCGCCATGTTCGACCGTGTCGGGGGCGGTATCTACACCAAGGCGGCCGACATGGGTGCCGACCTCGTCGGTAAGACCGAGGCTCACATCCCTGAGGACGACCCCCGGAACCCGGCGACCATCGCCGACAACGTTGGTGACAACGTGGGTGATGTTGCCGGTCTCGGTGCGGACCTCCTCGAGAGCTACGTCGGGTCACTGATCTCGGCCGTCGTGCTGGCCGCCTACATGTTCCACCTCCGGCTCGATACCGCGCGGGAGCTGGCGCCGGGACTGGTGCAGAAGATGATCGACTTTCCGATGTTCTTTGCCGGGATCGGCATTTTCGGCTCGATCATCGGTATCCTGGCGCTGGTGCTGCAGAAGAACTCCACCGCCAAGCCGCACCGCCAGCTCAACACCGCCGTGTTCACCTCCGCCGCATTGACGCTCGTGGGAACCGGCGTGCTTACCTATTTCTATTTCCAGGGTGAGAATGTTTCCGAGGTCGACTTCCGCCTCGGGCCCATGTCACCGTGGATTGCCGCAGTTATGGGCATCATCACTGGCATCGTCATCGGGCAGCTCGCGGAGTACTTCACGAGCTACGACTACAAGCCCACGATGACCATCTCCGAGGCGTCGCGCGAGGGTACGGGTCTCACCATTACGCAGGGGATGGCCGTAGCCATGCGCTCGGTCTTCTATCCGATTCTGATGCTCGCGACCGCCGTCATCGCCGCAAGCGCGGTGGCCGGGCTGTACGGCGTGGCCATGGCGGCCATCGGCATGCTTTCATTCGTCGTAACCACGGTATCGGTGGATACCTACGGTCCCATCGCCGACAACGCGGGCGGCATCAGCGAGATGTCGGCACTCGACCCCTACGTACGCGAGATCACCGACGAGCTCGACTCGGTCGGTAACACGACCGCCGCTATCGGCAAGGGCTTTGCGATAGGTTCCGCCGCGCTGGCGGCCCTCTCGCTGTTTGCCTCCTACCTGTACTCTCAGGCCGGGCCCGCGGACGACATAAACACGTTCGTGTTGGTGCTCGACATCATCTCGCCACTCACGCTGGCCGGCGGCCTCGTGGGCGCCGCGCTTCCGTACCTGTTCTCGGGTATCCTCATAGAAGCCGTTGCGAAGGCGGCCCGCAAGATGGTGCAGGAGGTTCGCCGTCAGTTCAAAGCGGATCCGAAGATTCTCAGCGGAGAGACCCGCCCGGACTACCGCAGGGCTATCGAGATCTCCTCCGCCGGAGCCCTCGCGGAAATGAAGACGCCGGCGCTCCTTGCTGTGCTCGCGCCGCTCGTTGGAGGATTCCTGCTCGGGACGGAGTTCGTCGGGGGGTTGCTTATCGGCACGACGCTCTCGGCCATCATGCTGGCTCTCTTTACGGCCAACTCCGGCGGTGCGTGGGACAACGCGAAGAAATACATCGAGCAGGGGCACCATGGCGGTAAGGGCTCGGACGCCCACGCCGCGAGCGTCGTCGGTGATACGGTGGGGGATCCGCTGAAGGACACGGTCGGACCGTCGCTCGACATCCTCATCAAGATCATGGCGACCATCTCGCTTATTACGGTGTCGGTGTTCGGGAAGTATAACCTGCTCGGGATCTTCCAGTAGCATGGCAACCGGGGAGGACCTCGCCGCCGAGGAGCTCATTCTGCTCATCCTGAAAAAGCGCACGGAAAAGGAAGAGCGGGGCGAGCGCCCGACACGGGTGGTCCTCTCCATGGATGCCTATCGGAGAATCCAGCAGTATCACGCGGAGCTCGGAGAGCTCCCCAACGAGAGCATCGATTACATCACCCGCGACAGCATTTTCAACCTGCCGGTCTACATAGACAACAGCCGCGGCTGCGACGTGGAGTGACGCGCGGCGGGGCGCCGTGAGCCGGCGGCCGTCCCGCGGCGCGGCCGCGCCGGTTTCACCGCTCGAGAAGGCCGGTGCCCGTGAGGTGCTCCGGCACGATTGCCAGGGGACGACCCCGGAGGGCGAGGACCGCTTCGGCGACAGCCGGGCCCCCGGCGGCGAGACCCCCGGCGGGAGGTGGGCTCCCGGCGGCGGCCCCCGCGGCAAATCCGGCCCCCGTGGCGGCCGCTGACGGGCCGTGGATGCCGGCCGCGGCCGACAATCGCTTTGCGAGCACACGCTCGATGATAGACGGCTTCACCTGCGGGTGAAACCGCAGCGCGAGTCGCCGACTCTGCAGATGTGAGCGTAGCCACTCGAGCGCTTCGGGAAGCCCGCCGAGCTCGTCCACGAGCCCGACCGACACCGCATCAACACCGGACCACACCCGTCCCCCGGCCACGTTTTCGATCGCCTCCCGAGACAGCTTCCGCGCAACAGCGGCCCGTTCGAGAAAGTCCTCATAGACCTGTTCGACGCGCCGGTCGAGGAGCTCGTGCTCATCGCGGCTCATGCGGCGAAAGGGGCTTCCGAGGTCGGCGAAGCGCCCGGTGCGCACGACGTCACTTGTTATCCCCTGACGCTTGAGCGTCGTTTCGAGCTCCGGAAGGATCATAATGACTCCGATCGATCCCGTCAGGGTGCTCGGTTCGGCGAAAACGCGGTCCGCCTCTGTCGCCACCCAGTAGCCGCCCGATCCGGCGACGTTTCCCATCGAAACGACAATGGGCTTCTTCTCATGGAGATGGAGGAGCTCACGGCGTATGCTTTCGGAGGCGAGCGCGCTGCCCCCGGGCGAGCTCACCCGCAGCACGACGGCTTTCGTGCGCTTATCGTCCGCCAGACCCCGGATTTCACGTACGAGGCTTCTGTCCCCCACGCAGCGGCCGAGAACGGGATCCCGACGGGATTCCCCGTCGCAGATGGCGCCGTCGAGGAACAGAACGGCGACTCTCCTGCCACGCCGACCGACACGGCCATGGACTTTCGTTGCCCGGTACTTCTCCTTGTGTTCTTTCTCGAGGTCGCGCACCACCTCGTGGACGGTGGCCGCCCGTGTCATCCAGCCGTGGCTCACCGCCTGTTCAGCGGGCAGGACATGCCCCTCGAGGAGTACGCCGAGGTCCTCGTCGGTCTTGCCAAGCCCTTCAGCGATTACCTGGAGAAGACGGTGGTGGGCGCCGCCGTAGAAGGCCTCGTACTGTTCGCGGTTCGCGGGATCGAGGGAGTCTCGGCGAAAGCCGTCGGCGGCACTCTTGTACTGTCCCCGACGCAGGATCGTCATGCGTGTGCCGAATCGGTCCAGAAGCCGCCGGAAGAAGAGGAAACGACGCGCTATGCCGAGCACGCGCAGCTCACCCGACGGATGGATCACGCGCGTGGGGCAGGCGGAGGCCAGGTACAGAGTGAGAACGTCACATTCCTCGCAGCAGAACACGAGTTTCTTCCCCGCGGCGGCAAGGCGCACGAGCTCCGCGCGAATGCTCTCGACAGCGGCAAAACCGCCGGGTGAGAAGTCGGCGCGGTGGTCTATGACCACAGTTCTGATGCGACGCGAGCGGAGAAGGCGACGGACCTGCTCGAAGAACCGATCATAGCGGAAGCGGGGGCGGGACCGCGAGCCGATTGAAAGGCCTTCGTTGGCGGGGCCGTCGTGGTAGCTTCCCGAGAGCAGGATGCGTGTGTAGGCCATGGGACAACTCCTCTATTCCATGTTGCAGATAATCTTCATATAGGACTTGGGGTCCTCGGTGGCGAGCGCGAGCGCCTGCGGCATACTCGAGGGCTCGAGTCGAAGTGATACCAGGGATTCGTAGGCTGAGAGGTGGCGTCTGATGAAGCCGGCTGCTTCACCGTAGAGTGTCCGCGTGCGGCGCACGCCGCGCACCTCGATGGAGTTGTCGACGACCCGGGCGACCGGGAGCGCGGAGTCCGGATGATGGCCGGTGAGAAGAAGACGCCCTCCCGGGCGCAGTACCGATGCGGCGGTGAGCACCGCCTCGGGGTCCTCACTGACCACGACCGCAGCCTCTGCGTATCGCCGGCGGGTTATCCAGTGCACCTGGTCGCCCACGAAGTCCCTGAGAGGATTGCAGGTATCTCGCACGCCCATTCCCCGCGCGAGCTCGAGGCGCGCCTGCACAACATCGACGAGGATGGGACGAAATCCCTGCTCCGCGGCAGCCAGGCTTGCAACTACACCGAGGAAACCCGCGCCGAAGACCACGAGGAAGGCATCTTCCGTTCTTCGCGTGACCCCGCCGAGCCCTGCAGCCGCCTCGCCGACAAGGCGCAGCGCAAACGCGGTATCGGGTATGCACACCGCCGCATCATCGCCGACATCGTCAGGCGCGGTCACCGGCAGCCCGGACGGGACGCTCATCCAGGGGCGCATACCCCCGTCCCGCTCGCGGCCGAGGAGGCCCGGGGCGAGGCAAAGGTGCTCGTCGCCTGCGAGGCAGGCGGTACAGGTGCCGCAGGATATGGTCGGCGGGATGAGCACGCGTCGTACGGGGCTGAAACTTCCGGCGCAGGTTTCCACGATCCCGAGCACGTCTGCGCCGGGAATGCGGGGAAAGTGCTGTTTCGCGTAATCACCGCGAAACATATGGATATCCGAGGCGCCGAGACCGGCACGCAACACCCGAACGAGGCACTCTCCATCGGCGAGCTCCGGCATCGAGTAGTCCTCGATATCGGCGACGCGGGGCCGGCGGACGACAACGGCACTCATGTGCTCAGAAACCGAGTCCGTCGAGATCAAGGTCCTCCGTGGCATCTCTCACGCGGTCCCGGGCTTCATCTTCCACCCGCTCTCTTTGTTCAGCGGTAAGCGCCCTCGAGCGTTCCTCGAGCTCGGCACGCTTCTCTTCGATAAGGCGGTCACGTGCGGCGAGCGCCTCGCGGATACGCTCGGCCTCCGTGCGAATGCGGGCTGCGCGTTCACGAAGCGGCTCGAGCTCGGCAAGCTCCTCCTCGATTCTGCCCTCGAGCTCAGCGCGCGCTCGGGCAACATACTCGTCGCGGCGAGCATTGAGGGTAGCTGCAACACCCTGCCTGATCGCGTCATCGGCGCTGGTGGAAAGCCGGTCCAGGCGCGCGGAGCCCTCAGAGATCGTAAACTCGGCATCCACATCAACCGTGCCGAGCCCGGCGACCACGTCCTGTACCGCCGTCACCACGAGATTCTCCGTTTCCTCCCGATCGAGCTCCAGGTCGGCGAGCTCGACGGTGGTTTGCGAGGTGGCCCCACCGCCGGCCGCCAGTTGCAGGGATGTCTGGAACTCATAATTCGATCGCAGCGCCCCGAGGCGTGGTATCTCCGACGTGTTGAAGGAAAGACCGGCGCCCGAGACTGTCGTGAGGAGCCCATCGGCGCGGCCGTCCTCGTAGCTCAGCTCGCTCTCTGCTGCGAGCGACGTGCCGCCCCGCGCGCCGGCAAGGGAAAGGCGCGTGGGCTCTCCCCAGAGTGCCGGATTGCTCGAAACGGAGGTGAGCTCGCCGTCGAGGCGCACATCGAGATTCCCCGGCTCCACCCCGAGCGCAGCACGTTGGAGGAGAAATCGGGGGTAGACCACGGCCGGAAAGCTAACGACCCGCCCGGGTGCCCGCGAGATTCCGCCGCCGCCGCCGGCATCTGCCTCATCGGCCTGCCTCCTCAACCGCTCTGCGATGTCGAGCCCGCGCCGGGCGGTACCGTAGATCTCGCCGAGGAGGCGCACGAGAAACTCCTCCGCCAGCCCCGAGACGAAGCCCGACACGTCCACCGAGTCCAGCGAGAAGCGCGAGCCGATGTACCCGAAGTCCCGCTGCAGGCTTTCCTCTACCCGGTTGAGCGTGGTCTCTACCGCACGATACTCCTCGCGGGTCGCGCCGGCGATCTCGCGTGAACCGGCGAGAACGGTGTCGACCTGCTGCGATGCCTCGCGCAGGAGGACAAGCGCATCGGCGATTTCCTGAGGGGTATCCAGCTCGGCGGGATCGATGTCGCGAACGCGGGCGGCAAGGGCGACGGTCTCCTCGCTCGTGCTCTCGATCGCCTCCACCCGCTCCGTCCAGCGGTCGGTGAATGTTTCGTACTGGGCGCGGATGTCCTCCACGAGCGCGGGGCTCTCGAGGTTTGAGAGCTCCTGCTCGACGAGGGCGGCCGGGTCGGCAAGGCGGCTTACACCCTCGAAGGTGCCCTCCGCGGCGTCCCGGGCCCTGTCCACCAACGACGGAGTATCCTGACCTGAATCGCCGTCGCCACGCTCCGCCCGGGGCAGAGCCGCGCTCGTAGATCTGGCTGTGCCGGTTCGGATGGTCGCCACGGAGGCCTCCCGAATGATGACATTGCCCTTGAGAAGCTCCACCACGTTGACCGATGCCGTCAGCGTCTCGAGCTCGAAGAGATTCCGCATCGGACGTCGCCGGTCGCCCACGCTCACTCCTGCGATGGTGAGCTCCCCCGCAAGCGGCGAGAAATCGAGCTCGTCTACCTCGCTTCGGGCGGCGAAGACCGCCTCGAGGCCGCGCTCGGCGGCGCGCTCGAGGAGAGCATCGAGAAAGAAAAGGTTGAAAACTATGATGCCCACGACGATGATGCCGAGGGCGGCGAGACGAACCCGCCGTACCGAGCCGCGGTTTGCCTTTATGTCCTTAGCCAGCTTTGCAAGGTGTGCCCTGTCTTCCTCCGATACTGACTCCGGGATGCGGCGGGTACCCTCGTTTGTCGTTTCGAACACGGAGTTGAGGAACTGCCGCTCCTTGGGCAGATGTACGCGTCCGAGGATCCTTTTCTCGAACTTCTTCTGCGGAAGCTCCTTACGAAACCGTTTCGGAATGTTGTATCCCATAGTGTTACCCGAATGCTGCGTAGGCCCCGCGGAAACGGCGGAGCGCCTGGCTGAACTTCGACACGAGCGGAATCCGTGTGAACGCCTTTACGATGCGACTCTCGGCGATTTTCGGTTGGACGTGAGAACGGAATCCGACTACGCCGACGCGCGCGAGAAAGAATACCGGGATCCAGAGGACGATGCCGGCAACCAGGCCGCCCATCACGATGGAGTTATTGAACTGCGTGAAGGGCAGAAGCGGTATCTCATACAGACTCGTCCACAGCTGACTCAACGATGGGGCTGTCAGGATACGAAAGCCGAGCGCATCGAGGAGAGGATCCGCCGCCGGAACGAGGAGTCGGAAGATGCCGAGGGCGGCGAGCTCGGCGCCGAGATTGAGCTTCAGGAAGAAGGTAAGGATGAACAGGAGGGGCCATATCAGGTTGCCCGGCGGCAGCAGGGCCAGAAGCAGACCGAAGGCGATCCCCGCCGCGACTTCACCGGGGCGCCGGTTTGCGATGAGCCCTGCGATCAGTTTCGCGATCCAGTTAATCACCATGTGTTCTCTTTACGACCTACGGGACCGGTTGTCAACTGCCTTGCCATAGTTGACAGGGCTGCTCCGATTTACATATCCTTTGCCCACTATGGCACTATTCGGATCAAAAGGTGAAAAGAAGTCGTTCGAGATTCCAGATATGCACTGCGGCCACTGTGAGATGCGGGTGAAAACCGCCCTGGAGATGGCCGGCGGTGTCGAAGACGTAAAGCCCGACCACAAGAAAGGCACCGTTACGTTCCGCGTGGTGGACGAGTCTGCATTTGACGAGTCGAAGGCCCGGGAGGATCTCGAGGCTATCGGCTACCCCGCGAAGTAGACCCGGACCTGCGGGGACCGGGCGCTGCCGAAGCCGGCCCCGGGATTCGGGCGCGCGGGGCCGCGGGGCCGCCGGGCCGGGGCTCGCGGCATCGTTTCCGCATCACCTCGCCGCCACCGCTCCGGCTCGTACGGACCGGAAACCGGAAACAGGCCTGACCTGTGGTGTGTCAAACCCCGTTTCGCCACGCCTCAGCCTCGAGCTGCTCCACCCGCGCGATGTACCCCGGCATGTCGCACTTACGCTCGAGGCCTGAGGCCTTCATACTGCGCACTTTGCCGAAAACCGGTCTCTCGGGCCAGGGGCGATCGTGCAGGCCGAAGATCCAGGCCACGTTGGCGTAGGATGCCGGGTCGCGGCCGTCGATGAAGTATCGGTTATTGAGGTAGAGCGTGCGGCGAAACGCTTCCGCGGGGTCCTCGCTCCATTCGAGAATCTTCTTTCCCCAGTACATGCGCATGTAATTGTGCATGTAGCCGGTGGCCAGCATCTCCCGCATGGCGGCGTTCCAGTACGGGTCGCCGGTTTCGGCCCGCTCGAGCTCCTCCGTGGAATAGAGGGCAGGCCGCTCGTCCGAGGTGTGTTCGCTGAGCGTGGCCCGCGCCCAGTCGGGGAGAGCTTCGTAGCGGTCATATCGAGGCTCGAAGTAGACGTAGTTCTGCGAGAGCTCCCGCCGTACCACAAGCTCCTCGACGAATCCGTCAAGGCTGTCACGAATGCCTCCGTCGGCCTCCGCCGCTTCGCGCATGCGCATCACCAGCCGTACCGGCGAGATATGGCCGAAATGCAGGTACGCGCTCATGTATGAGGTGTCGGTCGCCGCCGGCTCGTTGCGATTCTCCGCGTAGAGGTGAGCCCGGTCGGCCAGAAAATCTTCGAAGCGGCGGGTTGCCTCCTGCTCGCCGCCGGTGAGGAACCACGGCACGGCGGGAACACTCCGGTCGAGGTCGAGTGAGGCGCAGAGAACCTCGGGATCGCCGGGGTCGAGGACGTTATGAGCGCCGGTCCGCGCGCCGGCCCGCTCGCCGGTGCCCCCGCTGCTCGCGCCGGCCGGGGTATCGGTGAAGCGTGAGGGTATCCGGGAGGCAGGATGCTCGGGTCGCTCGGCGGAGGGCAGCGCG
>JAWLDL010000005.1:0-22701 GCA_041686675.1 Spirochaetia bacterium
ATCGGCCGCCTCGGACTCTTCGTTCATATCACCGCCGGCTTCGGCGACGTGGGGTTTCGCGGATACTGGACCCTCGAGATATTCTGCGTGCAGCCGATCCGGATCTACCCCGGCGTTCAGATCTGCCAGATCTTCTATCACACGATCGAGGGAGATTACGACGGCTATGAGGGCGGGAAGTACCAGAACAACACGGGCATCCAACAGAGCCTGCTCTACCGCGAGCTCGGCCGCACGTCCTGAGCCGCCGGCGCTACCCGTCTTCCACCCGAACGAGTCGCCCGTTCTCCAGGCGCCGATAGAAGCAGGTCCGCGCGCCCGTGTGGCAGGTGACGTCGCCGACCTGCCTCACGAGAAGCAGTACGGCATCCTGGTCACAGTCGACGCGAATCTCGCGCACCTCCTGCACGTTGCCGGATGACTCACCCTTCTTCCACAGCCGTCCGCGCGAGCGGGAATGGTAGTATGCGTACCCGGTCGCGAGGGTGCGCTCCCAGGCCTCACGATCCATGAAGCCGACCATCCGTACCTCTCGCGAGTCGACATCCTGTGCCACGGCGGTCACGATCCCGCCGAGCTTCTCGAAATCGAGCGTGGGTGCGCCGCCCGGCGCCTCGAGCACGCTCACTTCAGCTCTCCCCGAAGCTCGTCCGCCGACTTCGGTATCCAGCGGTCTCCCACTCGCTTCATGCCGTACACGGTGCTGAGCTTTCGCTCGAGGCCGGCGTGCAGTTTCTGTGCAGTGCCCAGCAGATCCGCGGTGGGGTCGTCGTCTGTGGGGTAGGCGGGATCGTCGAGCTTGATGCCGCTCGTCATGAGGGTTTCGAGGAGTACCTTCGCTGCGAGGAAGCGCTCATACTTGTCGACGCCGAAGACGACGAAGTCGTCGAGCATCCCGATGATCTCCCAGGTGACCTGCTCGGCCTGCGAGTACTTCCCCGCGTCCTTGTCCTGATCGCTGAACCGCACCGGCAGGTTCTCGATGATATGATCGATGGCGCCCGCCAGATACTCGAGGTTGAACAGGCCGGTTGCGCAGTTGAAGAGGATCTTCTTGCCTTTACTCTCAGCCTCGGCGACCTCGTCTTTCCCGACCGCAACGCCGAGATCCGCCGCGTTCATCCTGTCGTTCTGATCGACGACGAGGATGCCGCCTTTCACATCCACCGAAGTGCGAAAGGAGAAATCGAAGGCAGCCTCTTTCCCGCTGAGGGCGAGATAGGCCACCGAGGCAGGGTCTACGGTGAAGCCGAGGTTGTCGACGTTGCCGATGTAGGCAAAGTATTTGCCGCGCTCGTAGAGGCCGCGATAGATGCCGCGCAGAACCTGGAAGTTCTGCCCGTGCCCGCCGGGAATGGGAAGGGTTTCCCCCTCCCGGCCGAAGGCGCGGGTGAAGACGCGTTTGGGGCGGCCCTCCTCGGAATGGGTGTAGGCAGCAAGCAGTGGTTGTACCCCCGTCTCGGCGCGGGTGATGTCGATGCCCGTCGCCTCGATCAGGTCGGCGAGCATGGGGCTGTCACGGTACTCGTCGTACGTACGGGCGATTTCCTCGGTATTGTAGACACTCGTCATCTGGAACAGCGGCGCGGCAGGATCGGGAAGCTTTGGGGCGTCGCCGCCGGCGCGCAGCTCGTACTCGAGCGCAAGGATGAGGAGACTGCGCATCTTGAGCTCGAGGAAGCTCGGCCCCGGTGTGCCGTCCGGTTGCAGGAAGGCGGGAGTGATGCCCTTCGCCCGTCCGCGGGAGAGCTCGGCAAGCTGCTGAAACTCCGCTCCGAGCAGATCGAGCAGGGCCTCGTCGAGCTTCGCGTTCTTCTTGTAGTCCGCGTAGCTGGTCGCCGACCCGCCGTTGAGCACGCCGTAGGCCACCCGCGGAAGAAGATGCATGCCGAGGGCCGCGAGCTCCGCCTTGCCGAAAACCAGCTCATCGCCCTCAGCACGCCCGAAGTTCGCCGCCTGAAGATCGTGACCCAGCATGCCGCCCACGCGAGCTTCCGCGGTTTCACGGTGGAGCCTGAGGGTTACGTCTCCTGTCATGTCGACGACCTGCTCTCCGTCGATACGGGGAATATCTTTCACCTGCACGGGCTCGATGTTGTCGTATTTGCCTGCATTGTAGTTATGGAGAATCCGAGAGGTGAGCCCGACGTCGATGTTCTTCTCTTCCATGTTTGTGATCACTGCCTGTGGAATCTCGCTCATCGTGTCGCTCCTTACCTCGAACTATACAATGACCCCGCAGACGGCGTCCAACTACCGCGCAGAACGACCGCGCATAACTACATGGTTGCGCCCCGTCCCTGTTTGCTTTAGCATTCCTGCGCGGCGAGGGGGAAAGGTGATTGAAGACGCAGGGCACTTCCGGTTGCTCACCCAGAGCGACTTCGACGGCCTGGTGTGTGCGGCGCTACTCCGCAATCTCGGTCTGCTCGATGCGGTGAAGTTCGTGCATCCGCGCGAGATGGAGGAGGGACTGATCCCCGTTTCGCAGCGGGATGTCGTTGCCGACCTTCCCTACGTCGAGGGCGTTCACCTGGTGTTCAACCACGATTACGCCGAGCAGCTGCGGGTGGGTGACAGGGCAAATCACATAGTCGAGCCGGGCTCCAGGTCGGCTGCGCGCGTCCTCTACGATCACTACGGCGGCCCGGCGACCTTTCCCGACATCTCCGAGAACATGCTCCTTGCCGTCGACAAGGGCGACGCGGGCGACTTCACACGGCAGGAGGTGCTGCGCCCGGAGGGCTGGGTGCTCCTGAACTTCATTCTCGACCTCCGCACGGGTCTGGGCCGCTTCAAGAACTTCCGCATCTCCAACCACGAACTCATGCTGTCCCTCATAGAGGACATCAACCGCCACTCCATTGAGGAAATCCTGCGGATTTCGGATGTCGCCGAGAGGGTGAAGCTCTACTTCGCGCATCAGGAGCCGTTCAAACGGCAGGTCGGTGAGGCGTCGGTACTCCATGACAACGCCCTTCTCCTCGACCTCAGGCCGCTCGAATCCATTTTTGCCGGAAACAGATTCGTGAAATACGCCCTTTTTCCCCGCGCGAACATCTCGATACAGGTGATGTGGGGCTTCGAGCGCCGCAACACGGTCATCAGCATGGGCAAGTCGATCTTCAACCGGACTTCCCGGGTCAATGTGGGCTCCCTCATGCGCCGCCACGGGGGCGGCGGTCACGAGGCGGCCGGCACCTGCCAGGTGCACAACGACGAGGCTGATGAGGTGATCGAAGAGCTTCTGAAAGACGTCAAGGACGTGTAGTGGGGTTACTTGTCCCGCCGTCGCGGTCGCGGTCGGAAGATCATCACGCGCTCGAATCGATTCTCCTCGCCTCGCATCAGCCGTCCGAAGTTGCTCCGGTGGGTGAAGAGTATCAGAGCCGCAAGCGGGACGCTCAGGTAGCGCAGGAACAGAGGCACGTCGTGAATACCGGTGGTGACGACGACCATCATTATGATGGGAAAGCTGATCGCCGCAAGGATGGATCCGAGGGACGTGTACCCGGAGAGCACGAGTGCCACGATGAAGACCAGGAAGGCGCCGGCAAACGAGACCGGGTAGAGGGCAAGCAGAACGCCGCCTGCGGTGGCCACGCCCTTGCCGCCTTTGAATCGGGCAAAGATCGTCCAGATGTGTCCGACGATCGCTGCGACGCCCGCGGTGAAGCCGAGGATGGCCGGGGTCATTGCCTCCGGCGCGGGAAAGAGACCGGCGATGAGGACCGCCGCCGCGCCCTTGCCGATGTCGCCCGCCACCACGCCCAGACCCGCCGCGCCGCCGAACACCCGGAAGGCGTTCGAAGCGCCGGCGTTACCCGAGCCGTGCTCGCGGATATCCTTTCCGAAGAATACGTTCCCGACGACGATGCTCGTAGGTATCGATCCGAGCAGGTATCCGATCGGCAGGACCAGGAGCCAGATCATCACCTGCTGTCGTCGAGGTAGGCGACGGCGGTCGTGCCGAATCCGGTATGGGAGGCCAGCACGGGCGCTGCATCCAGGACGAAGATCTCACCACGCGGAGTGAACCGACGTTCGAGCTCGAGCTTGAGCGCATAGGCGTCGGCCTCGTTGTTCACGTGGGTCACGGCGAAATCGACCGGCTTCGCAGGATCGATTTCCTTCTCGATCTTTCGCAGGATCTTATTGATGCCGCCCTCGAGGCTTCGCACGTAGCCCTCGGATACGGCCCGGCCCTCTTTGTTGATCGTCATAACCGGCAGTATCCCGAGAAGCTTCGCCAGGAAGCCCTTGCTCTTGCTGACACGCCCGCCCTTTACCATCCATTTGACGCTCCGCACCGCAACGAGAAGCCGCAGCTTTCCGACGAGCCTCCGCGCGAGGGCGGTGACCTCCGCCGCATCGGCGCCGTCCTCGATTGCCTCGGAGAGCCGCCGGACCACCAGCCCCGTGGCGACCGACAGATTCTTTGTGTCGACCACTTCCACTGAGCCCTCTCCGAGCTCGGCGGGAATGCCGGTGCGCGCGGCGTCGACGGTCCCGCTGAGGGCTCCCGAAATACTGAGCGTGATGAGATTCCGATAGTAATGGCCGAGAAAGCTGTACTGCTTGCGAAACTCGTACGCCGTGGGCTGCGAGGTTGTGGGGTGGGGCCGGTCTTCCTCGGCAAGGAGCTCATAGAAGCGATGCGCGCTCAATCCTATTTTGTCGACGTAGCGCTGCATGCCGAAGTTGATCGACAACGGCACGACCGCGATATAGGGCTTTTCGGCGAGCTCCTGCGGAATATCGCAGGCGGAGTCCACCACGATGGCCACATCACCATGGGCGGTGTGCGCGGTCTCGAACTGCTTGGTCATGTCATCGGCCTTGGGGCCGATGACCTCACCGTAGCTTCCTGCCCGCTCGAAGACCTGCTCCGGTTCGTTCGTGTGGATATGAATCCTGGCTTTCCGCGACGAGCCGGCGACGATAAGCGAGTTGCCGAGGGGCTCGAGCTCGCGGCGCAGCTGCGCCACCGGGATATCTTCTCCCTCCACGAGGCACTCGGTGCAGTAGCGTGCGGAAATATCGGCATCCGCCGCGGTTATCGCCGGTTCCTGGATCTCCTCGAGCTCGGTGATTTCCTCCGCCTCGCGGATTCGGCCGGTCGTCATGAAGAGATGGATGCCTTCGATCATATGCACGAAGCCGAGAGCGCCGGCATCCACGACACCGGCCCGCTTGAGCGCCGGCAGCTTCTCGGTCGTCTGCTCGAGCGCCTCCTTCGCGGCGCGAAACGACTCCTGGAACGCGGCGATGAAGTCCTGTGTTTTCGAGGAGCTCTCGAAGAAGCTCTGTCCCCAGCTTTTAATGACGGTGAGGATGGTGCCCTCTTTGGGGCTCGAGAGGGCCTGGTATGCGTAGGCGACCGCATTTCTGACGCCCCGGGCGAACGCCTGGGAGGACACGGTCACCGTATCGTGAAACTCCTCGGCGAGGCCGTGGAAGAACTGCGCGAGGATGGCGCCGGAGTTTCCGCGCGCCCCCATGAGGGCCGCATCGGCGGCAACCCGCGTTGTCACGGCGACCGAGCGGTCGTGCGTCTGCGAGAGGCCCTGGATGACCGCGGCGATGGTACCGGCCATGTTCGTCCCCGTGTCACTGTCGGCGACCGGAAATACGTTGATCCTGTTGAGCTGTTCGGTGTACTGGAGCAGCCGGCGACCACCCGCTATGAGCGCCCGTCTGAGCCGCTGTCCGTCAATGTACTGAATGTTCATGGACGTATCTCCCTCGCCACCGGGGCGTCATCTATAAGCTACGGCGCCCGTGGTACCACGTCAAGCTGCCGCCGCTCCTTGGAACCTGTCGGCCCTCTCTGTTATACTCCAGGCACGAAGCATATCCTGAACGTGTGCAAGGAGAAAAGATTATGAATGAAACGATAACGAAAGCGCTGGGAGCCGAGGCGGACGATCTCCTCAATTACAAGCCCAGGTTTCCCAAGGACGATCTCTACCTGCCGGGGCCGGATTTCGTTGACCGCGTATGGGTGGGGTCGGACCGCAGCCCTGCCGTGCTGCGCAACATGCAGCTCATTTTCGATCATGGTCGACTCGGAGGCAGCGGCTATGTCTCGATCCTGCCGGTGGATCAGGGCGTCGAGCACTCCGCGGGGGCGAGCTTCGCTCCAAACCCCATTTACTTCGACCCCGAGAACATCGTGAAGCTCGCCCTCGAAGGCGGCTGTAACGCATGCGCATCGACCGTCGGCGTCCTCGGCGCGGTGGCCCGTAAGTATGCGCACAAGATCCCCTTTGTTGCGAAGATCAATCACAACGAGCTGCTGACCTATCCCAATACCTTCGATCAGATCCTCTTCGGCAATGTCGACATGGCCTTCGACATGGGAGCGGCGGCAATCGGTGCGACGATCTACTTCGGCTCCGAGGAGTCGGCTCGCCAGATCGTGGAGATCTCCGAGGCATTTCATCGGGCCCACGAGCTCGGCATGGCCACTATCCTGTGGTGCTACATGCGGAACGACGCCTTCAAGACGAAGGATGCCGACTATCACACCTCCGCCGACCTCACCTCCCAGGCCAACCATCTCGGCGTGACCATCGAGGCCGACATCATCAAGCAGAAGATGCCGGACGTGAACGGCGGCTACAAGGCACTCAATATGGGCAATTCGAGCTACGGAAAGACCGATGAGCGCATCTACACCGAGCTCGCAAGCGACCATCCCATCGACATGACCCGCTATCAGGTCATGAACAACTACATGGGCCGTGCCGGCCTCATCAACTCAGGCGGCGCATCGAAGGGCAAGGACGATCTGAAGACAGCAGTACGAACGGCCGTGATCAACAAGCGTGCCGGCGGCATGGGCCTGATCTCCGGTCGCAAGGCCTTCCAGCGTCCGATGAAGGAGGGCGTCGAGCTGCTCAACGCCATCCAGGACGTCTATCTCGACTCCGACGTTACGGTTGCGTAGCGGCGGGCGCGCTGCCCGCGTTGGCGGGCGCGCTCCCCGGGGCACCGGCCGGGCCACCCCGGCCCCGGCCGCGCTCCCGCAGCCGGTCAGGCCCCGCGGCCGCTCAGGCCCCGCGGCCGCTCAGGCCCCGATATCGGTGAAGACCCAGAGGTCCGGCATGTCTTTCACAAGGCGTGCCGGGCACTCCGTCGGGCTCCCTTCCCTCGATACGAACGCCTTCAGCGCGTTCTTCTTCCCCTCTCCGAAAAACAGTAGCACCACCATCGTCTCGGGTGCCGTCAAGAGGGCGGGCGAGGCGCTCATGCGCCGCGGCGGCGGCTTCGGTGCGTTCTCGACGGGGACAAAGAGCCGCGAGGTCTCGGTGAGCTCCGGTCTTCCGGGAAAAAGGGACGCGACATGTCCGTCTTCGCCGACCCCGAGAAGCGCGATATCGAGGTGACTCGCCGCGCGGCGAAACTCCTCTTCGTATGTACCCACTCCGAGATCCGCTTCTCCCTCCGCGCAGACAAAGGGATGGATGCGATCGGCCGGCGGCGCCGCTTTGCGCGCGGCCAGCGGGTCGAGGAGGGCCTCCCTCACGACGCCGAAGTTGCTCTCCTCGCTTTCGAGGGGCACGCAGCGCTCGTCAACAAAAAAGAGGTCGACTGCATCAAATGGCGCATCGGATCCGGCCAGGGCTTCGAGTACCCCCGCAACCGATCGGCCTCCCGGCACTCCCATGGCGGCACGCCCGGCGCGGTCAGCGCTCTCGGCCAAGCGTTCCCGCAGGATTGCCGCTGCCTGGGCTTCCGCCCGGGCTCTGGATTTGTTGACAACCTTCACCGGCTGTCTCCTGTGTGTTCGCGTAGCATGCGCGGAGTCTAACCCGAGTCTGCTGACCGTGTCGACGCGGGCCTCAGCGGACGGACTCTTCTGAAGTATATAGCAGCGTGTTGGTGAGGGCAGCCGCAAGTCCGTCCGGCGCGGTTGCTTACGGGTAAAATGCGCTGCCCGATGTCGTCAGACAGCTCGAATTGCGCGATTTTCGCCCCTCCTGCAACGATTTATCCGAACGCCACCAACACGCTCCTTGATACCTCAGGACTCTTCGCGGAAGGTAAGGCGGCAGATTCCGCTTTCGGTAATCAACCTGCCGTCGACCTGGGAGAGGAGGCTCTCGATGATGATGCGGGCGGGGGAGTTCTGGCGGGTTATCTCCGCCCCGCCACCGGCCTCCGCCCCGCCGTCGTTTTCCGCGCCGTCATAGCGGAAGACCAGGGCGGCGTCCGTCGTAGCGCCGGCCGCCCCCGCGTCGCCCTCCGCTCCCGCGGGCTCGAGGGAGATTGCGATGGTGCGCAGGTGCTCGTCCGGCGAGGGCCAGAGGGCTGCAATGCTCTCACTCGCCGCGGTGACCAGCGGCAGGGCCGTGTTGAGGCTGAGAACGCAGTCCTCGAGCTCGACCTCCAGCCGACCGCGACGCGAGATCGTGTAGAGTACCGCATCGGGCAGCGCTCGGAAGTATCGCGCGAGATCCAGTCGGTCGAAGGAACCACTTTCGTAGACGAGCTCGTGTGCGAGGATCTGGGAGCGGATGCGGCGGTCGATTGAGCCGGCTGAGCCTGCGGTCTCTGCCGGGGGCTCGATCTCGCTGAGGCTGCGCAGGGTGGAGCCGACGCGGTGGTGGATCATCCGTAGCACATCCTGGTGGGAGCGTGCGGTCTCGGCGAGCTCGAGCTCGCGCCGCTTTCGCTCGCTGATGTCGTCCTGAAACACGAGATACTGCGAGGCCTGCTGCTCGAGGTCGAAGACGGGATAGATGCGAAGCCAGCACCACTTCGACTCGCCGGAGCGGGTCCAGATGATGCGGTCCGCCTCCCAGGCGCTGGTGCCCGAGAGCGCGCGCGCCAGCTCTTCCTCCTGCTCCTCCTGCACGTAGCCGGCAAACAGGTCGTAGAGCCTCGCGCCGTGAACCTCCTCCGGGCGTGCGCCGTTCATCCGGAAAAAGGAGGGGTTCGCGTAGTCCACCACGCCGTCGGCGCCGGCGATACAGACGGCGGTATCGATCTGCTCGATCGCAAAGGATAGCTGCCGCAGGCGCTGCTGCGATCGCTTGCGCTCGCTGATGTCCCGGATGATACCGACAGTCCCGACGAAGTAGCGCTTTGCGGTGTCGTTGCGGTACTGGCCGGTAGCGGTAATCTCGCCGTAAGAGGTGAGTGAGGCGATCATCGGCGCCTCGCCGTGTTCGGCCGTGCCGTTGCGGCGACGGAGGCGGATTTCGAGGTTAGTGGTGCGGCGATCGGCGGTGCGGCGCTCATCGAAGAGGCCGGGGGCCGCCGCGGCGCCGGTTTCGTGGCCCTGGAAATCGCGCAGCACCTTTCTGCGGCTGACCCGCGGCAGATCGGCATGGTCGACGATGGTGCTGAAATGCCGGCCGATGAGCGCCGAGGGCTCGTACCCGAGGGTCCGTACCGACTCGTTTACGAAGGTGAAGTAGCCGTTGGGATCGATGCGATAGACAATATCCGGGAGCGCCTCGACGAGACTGCGATAGCGATCCTCGCTCGACCGGATGATGTCGCGGGTTGTTTCGTCGCGATCCTCGTCGCGCAGCAGCTTGCGAACAAGAGATGCAACGAGCAGGGCGTAGTGCCCGCCCTCGTCTTTCAGGAGAAACTCGCTGCCGTGCCGCGCGTGAGCGCGGCTGAGCTCGCGCTCCGAGCCCGGAGAACCGAAGACGATACTGCGGGCCGCGCCGCAGGAATCGAGCATGTCCTCCAGTGCAGGCCCGACGAGGTCGCTATCGATGACGACGACGTCCGACTCCGGCAGGTTGCCGATGCCGGTGGCTTCCTCGGCGGTATCGTGGGAGGCGATTGCGAGCGGCACATCCCATTGTCTCGCGGCCTCCTGCAGGTCGGAAACCACCCGGGTGTCCGCGGTTACAAGGTGCACGGTCTGCTCTGCCATGGCGGGGTGGAGTATATCACAGTCACGTCGAGCGCGCATTTCACGGCGGGCATATCGGCAGGGCGATTGCCATCCCCCGCGATGTTTAGTACCTTGGCAGCCACCACAGGACACGGGAAGCGGAACTAACTCAGGAGGCCCTTATGAGGCACGTGGGCATCGTCTACGGCTCCTCCACCGGAAATACAAGAGACGTCAGCGAAAAACTCTCCGAGGTCGTCGGACCGGAGAACTCGGATCTCCTGAACGTAGCGGAGATCGATCCGCACGTGCTCGAAGAGTTCGACAACCTCATACTCGCCGTATCCACGTGGGGGCGAGGTGATCTGCAGGACGATTGGGAAGCTTTCTTCCCCCAGTTCGACGAGCTCGACCTCAGTCGCATCAATGTTGCGGTGGTGGCTCTCGGGGATCAGCGAAACTACCCGGCGAACTTCGCAGATGCACTCGCGGTGCTCGTCGATAAGGCGGCCGAGCGTGGTGCCAACATCGTGGGCTGGACCGAGCCCGAGGGTTACACCTTCGACGCGTCGGCGGCCGTGCGGGAGGGCCGGTTTCTGGGCCTTGTCCTCGACGAGGATACGCAGTCCAATCTGACCGAGGCGCGCATTCGCGAGTGGGTGGAGCAGCTGAAGCGGCAGTTCGTATAGCATCGAGGAGGTTTTGTCGCACGCGACGCGACGCGACCGCACGCGACGCGACCGCACGCGGCACGGGCGCACACAGCGAGACCGCACGCGGTGCTTGACAAAGGTCAGGGCGTCTGGTAGCGTTCGCGCACCATTAGTTCAAGCCCCTGTAGCTCAGTCGGTAGAGCACATCCATGGTAAGGATGGGGTCATCGGTTCAAGTCCGATCGGGGGCTCATTCCTCACAGACCGGCGTCATTGACACGTCTGTGCAACTGCTATATATTCATGCCTTGTCAGGCTGATATGATAGGGAGTACTTCATGGCCAAAGCGAACAAAGTCGTAGAGAAGATTGCACTCCAGTGCACCGAGTGCAATCGCAAGAACTACACCACCACCAAGAACCGGCGCAATCTTCAGGGGAAGATGGAGCTGAAGAAGTACTGCCCTCATGACCGCAAGCATACGCTTCACAAGGAAGCAAAGGTCAAGTGATTCATAGGCCAGTAGCTCCAATCGGTAGAGCGCCGGTCTCCAAAACCGGATGTTGTAGGTTCGAGTCCTACCTGGCCTGCTTCTTGAACGACCCACCGAGGAGATTGTGGTGAGACGGATCATTCAGTTTTTTAAAGACAGTTACGCGGAGCTCAGGAAAGTTGTATGGCCGTCCCGGGATGAGGTCGCTTCCTCTACGAAGGTCGTGCTGGTTTCCGTGGCTCTATTCGCCGCCGTCCTTGGGATACTCGATTTTCTATTCCTCACGGGTATAGATCTCATTTTCTAGACCCGGCGGGCTGATGACCCGGTTGGCAGTTCCGGTGGACGCGGGGGCGATGATCCGTTTCCCTGTCGTCGCGGAGCATTTCAGATTAGAAGGACAGGTATGGCGAAGCACTGGTACGTACTCCACACGTATTCCGGCTACGAGAATAAGATAGAAAAGACGATCCGGAAGCTCATGGAAGACGACGAGTTCGAAGGTGCGGTGACCGACGTCAAGGTTCCGGCCGAGCAGGTCGTCGAGGTGAAGGACGGAAAGAAGAAGGTCTCCACCAAGAAATTTCTTCCGGGATATATCCTGCTCGAGATGGATCTCCCCGACCTGGGGTGGAAAGGCATCTCTTCGCGTGTCAGGAAGATCAACGGCGTGACCGGCTTCGTCGGCTCGGGGGCGGGCAACAAGCCGCAGCCGATCTCGGCCGAAGAAGCGCGGGAGATCCTGCAGAAGAGCGGCGAGATCAAGGGCGAGAAGTCACTCAAGCCCAAGCAGAGCTTCACCGCGGGCGAGCAGGTCCGCATCATAGAAGGTCCGTTCGAGTCCTTTACCGGCACGGTGGAGGAAGTCAACGTGGAGAAAGGCAAACTGCGGGTTACCGTCGGCATTTTCGGCCGTTCGACGCCCGTCGAGGTTGGTTTTCTCCAGGTCGAAAAGATCTGAGGGGTCTTGAAGACCCCGACGGCTGTCGCGTTGCGTAGCCGGTGGGACCCGACCCTCGAGGTCGGGGCTTGTACCACAAACCAAGGAGGCCATCATGGCCAAAAAAAAGGTATCGACGTATATCAAGCTGCAGGTACCGGCGGGGAAGGCAACCCCGGCTCCCCCGGTCGGACCGGCTCTCGGGCCCCACGGCGTGAGCGCGCCGCAGTTCGTGCAGCAATTCAACGACGCTACCAAAGACATGGAGCCCGGCCTGCTGATTCCGGTGGTCATCACCGTGTATCAGGACAGGAGCTTTACCTTCGTGACCAAGACGCCGCCGGCGGCGGTGCTGATCAAGAAGGCACTCGGGCTCGACAGCGGCTCTGCGGAGCCTCATCGTGAGAAGGTGGGAAAGCTCACCAAAGCGCAGGTACAGGAGATCGCCGAGACGAAGATGCCGGACTTGAATGCCCGTGACATCGACGCGGCGATGAAGATCGTGGCAGGCACCGCCCGCAGCATGGGTGTGGAAGTGGAGGCGTAGCGATGAAACACGGAAAAAAATATCGCGAAGCGCTTGCTACTTTCGACCGTAGAGAGAGATATTCGACTCAGGAAGCGGTGAAACTGGTCAAGGACTATGCCTTCGCCGGATTCGACGAAACCGTCGAGCTGTCGATGAATCTGAATCTCAAGAAAAGTCAGAATGTTCGCGACACACTGGTGCTGCCGCATCAGTTTCGCGAAGAGAAGAAGATTCTGGTCTTCGCCAAAGGCGACAAGGCCAAGGAGGCCGAAGAGGCCGGGGCCACATACGTCGGCGACGAGGATCTCATCGAGAAGATCAAGGACGGCTGGCTGGATTTCGACGTTGCAGTCGCGACGCCGGACATGATGAAGGATGTCGGTCGCCTCGGTCCCATTCTCGGACGGCGGGGCCTGATGCCGAATCCGAAGACCCAGACGGTCACCTTCGAGCTGAAGGCGGCGATCGATGAGCTTCGGAAAGGCCGTGTGGAGTTCCGCTCCGACAAGACAGGTGTTCTGCATCTGCCGGTCGGCAAGGTTTCCATGGAGACCGAGAAGATCGCGGAGAATATCGACGTGGTTGTCGGCGAGGTGAAGAAGCGACGCCCGACGGACATCAAGGGTGATTTCGTCACGTCGATCGCGGTGTCATCTACAATGGGTCCCGGTGTGTGGATCTCGACCGCAGGCAACGGCGCTGCGGCGGCTGAGGAGTGAGGAGACGGCGATGTCGGATTACCAGACGAAAGTGCATAAGCACAAAGTAGACTCCGTCGACGCCATCAAGGAACGCCTCGGCGGCGCGTCGGACTATGTGTTTGCAGACTACCGCGGACTCTCGGTGGACCAGATCACCGAGCTGCGGAAGCAATTGAGAGAGAAGGGGGCGGATTTTCGCGTCATCAAGAACCGATACGCGAAGCTCGCCTTCGAGCAGATGGAGCTGCCCGACGTTTCGGAGTACCTCATCGGGCCGACCGCCATCGCTCTCGCCCAGCGGGATGCGGCGCCGGCTACGTTGAAAACGCTCCTCGACTTCGCCAAAGAGGCGGCTGTCGATGTGAAGGGCGCGCTCGTCGAAGGGGTGGTGTTCACTGCCGAGCAGGCGGGACGGCTCTCCAAGCTGCCGCCGCGTGACCAGCTGATCGCCAAGCTGATGTCGGCGATGAACGGTCCGGCGCAGAACCTCGTATTTGCCCTGAACGCCGTGCCGAGCAAGCTCGTGCGTACCCTGAAGGCGGTCGAGGACAAGAAGCGCGAAGAAGAAGGCGGTTGATCGGGCCCGAGGTTGCGGCCCGGGATCGCAGGACCGCCCCCACCCCGATCTGTCAGATCGATGGGCCGGGGCGGATGATACAGGATACGAGTTCGGCGTTAGTCTTCGGTTCGTGTTGCATGCTATCGCCGACAACACAACATAAAAGGAGAAGGTAACATGGCAACACTCAGTAAAGATGATGTATTGGAAGCGATCGCGAACATGAGCGTGCTCGAAATATCCGAGCTCGTTTCCGCGATGGAAGAGAAGTTTGGCGTTACCGCAGCGGCACCGGTTGCCGCGGCTGCAGCGCCCGGAGCGGCTCCTGCGGCGGCTGAAGCTGCTGAAGAAGAAGAGCAGACCGAGTTCAACGTGATTCTCAAGGCCTTCGACGACGGAAAGAAGATTCCCGTCATCAAGGAAGTCCGTGCAATCACCGGACTCGGACTCAAGGAAGCCAAAGAGCTCGTTGAGACGGGAGGCAAGGCTGTCAAGGAAGGCGCATCCAAGGACGAAGCAAACGAGATCAAGGAGAAGCTTGAAGCGGCCGGCGCAACTGTTGAGGTTCAGTAGTCCGGCGCATCAACAGTCTCTACGTTACTACTCCGCAGGATACCACCGCTCCCGCGATCGCAACGTCGATCGCGGAGAGGGAGTGGTATCTTTGCGTCTCCTCGCTTGCACACCGCAACGGTGCGCAGGGTTAGCTATTGGGAGGTAGCCCGTGTCAGATACTCAGTTGTCCGTAAAGCGACAGATGGTGGGGCCCAAAGTCGACAATGTCATGGAGCTCCCCGATCTCGTCGACATACAGCTTACATCCTTCGAGAAATTCCTCCAGCGCGAACGTATGCACAGTGGTGAAGGCATACATACGCAGGGACTCGAGGAGGTATTCCAGTCGATTTTCCCCATCGAGAGTCAGAACGGGGACATGCGGCTGGAGTACGATCACTATATCCTCGACGAGGACAACATCAAGCTCGGGGAGCTCGAGTGCAAGCAGAAGGGGCATACCTACGCCATCCCGGTGAAGGCGCGCATCAATCTGGTGTTCCTCGAAACGGGTGAAATCCGTCAGAAAGACATCTATATGGGGGATATCCCCCTGATGACCGAACGGGGCACGTTCATCGTCAACGGTGCCGAGCGCGTCGTGGTCAGTCAGATCCACCGCAGCCCGGGTGTCATCTTCTCTCATGAGAAAGGTGTCTACTCCTCCCGAATCATTCCCTACCGCGGGTCGTGGCTCGAGTTCGAGATCGACCAGAAGCGGGAGCTCATCTACGCCAAGATCGACCGAAAGAAGCGCATCCTCGGCACCATCTTCCTGCGAGCCCTCGGCTATGATTCGCGAGAGAAGATCATCGACCTGTTTTACGAACGCAAGGCCATGCCGATCTCCGAGGATCGCGACGAGCGCGACGCTCTCGTCGGCCAGGTGCTCGCGCGCGCTGTCTACACCAGGAACGAGAGCTCGGAGTCCGGGGAGATGCGCAAGCTGTACCGGGCGGGGGAGAAGATTCATCCCCACGAGGTCGATGAGCTCCTGCACTCCGGAGTGACCGAGGTAGAGGTCATCGAGATCGAGAATCCGAACTCCCTGCACTCCGAGGTGTTGCTGAACTGCTTCGAGCGTGAGGAATCGAAATACACCTCCGAGGATTCCGAGCGCGACGAGCCCTCCAAGGAGGATGCTCTCAGCGCGGTGTACGCCATCATCATGCCGGGCGAGCCCATTACGGTTGAGAGCGCCGACAAGGACTTCAGCTCGATGTTCTTCACCTCCCGCCGCTACGACCTCGGACGGGTGGGGCGCTACAAGCTCAACAAGAAGTTCGACTACACCGAGCCCCCCGAGGAGCACGTGCTCACCCGGGAGGACATCGTCAATACGATGCGCTACCTCATTCAGGTCTACATCGGCGAGGCCAACGTGGACGATATCGACCACCTCGGCAACCGCCGGGTGCGCTCGGTCGGCGAGCTGCTGGCCAACCAGCTGAAGACCGCATTCTCCCGGATGGAGCGCATCGCCAAAGAGCGCATGTCTCTCAAAGAGACCGACACCATCAAGCCGCAGGACCTCATTTCCATCAAGCCCATCGTGGCCGCGATCAAGGAGTTCTTTGGCTCGAGCCAGCTCAGTCAGTTCATGGACCAGGTCAATCCGCTCTCGGAGCTGACCCACAAGCGACGACTGAACGCCCTCGGCCCCGGCGGTCTCTCCCGCGATCGGGCAGGCTTCGAGGTCCGCGACGTCCATTACACCCACTACGGCCGGATGTGTCCCATCGAGACGCCCGAGGGTCCGAACATCGGCCTCATTGTTTCGCTGGCCAATTACACCCAGGTCAATGAGTACGGCTTCCTCGAGACTCCCTACCGGAAGGTCAAGAACGGCAAGGCCAGTCGTGATATCGAGTACCTCTCCGCCATGGACGAGGAGAAGCACTTCATCGCCCAGGCAAACGCGCAGGTCGACGAGAAGGGGAACTTCCTCACCAAGACTGTGTCCGTGCGAAAGGCCGGCGACTACACCACCCGGCCCCCTGCCGACATCCAGTACATGGACGTCTCGCCGAAGCAGATCATCTCGGTCTCGGCCTCCCTCATCCCCTTTCTCGAGCACGACGACGCAAACCGAGCGCTCATGGGCTCGAACATGCAGCGGCAGGCCGTGCCGCTGGTTTCGCCGGAGCCACCCCGCGTGGGAACCGGTATGGAAAGCAAAACCGCCTACGATTCCGGCGTGCTCATGAAGGCCAGGCGTGCGGGCACGGTCGAGTACGTGACCGCGCTCGAGGTGGTGGTGAAGCCGACCGGAGCGAAGAACGGCGAGGAACGCGACGTTTACGAGATTGCGAAGTATCAGCGCACCAATCAGGACACCTGCTACAGCCAGAAGCCGATCGTCCGTAAAGGACAGAAGGTGAAGGCCGGCGATGTCTTCGCAGACGGGCCCGCCACCTACCAGGGTGAGCTCGCGCTCGGACGCAACGTGCTCGTGGGCTTCATGCCCTGGAACGGCTACAATTTCGAGGACGCCATCCTCATCTCCGAGCGTGTGGTCAAGGAAGACGCGTTTACCTCCATCCATATAAAGGAGTTCTCGGTCGAGGTTCGTGAGACGAAGCTCGGTCCCGAGAAGATCACCCGCGACATCCCGAACACCTCCGAGAAGGCGCTCGATCAGCTCGACGAAGAGGGCATCGTGCGCGTGGGCGCCAAGATCAACTCCGGCTACATCCTCGTCGGAAAGGTCACGCCCAAGTCGGAGACCGAAACAACGCCTGAGTTCAAGCTGCTCAACAGCATCTTTGGTGAGAAAGCCAAGGAAGTCCGCGACACCTCCCTGCGCGTGCCCCACGGCATCGAGGGCACGGTCATCGACGTGCAGCGCCTCAAGCGCAGCGAGGGCGATGACCTCAGCCCCGGCGTCGACGAGGTCGTCAAGGTCCTCGTTGCCACCAAGCGCAAGCTCCGCGAGGGCGACAAGATGGCGGGACGTCACGGAAACAAGGGCGTCATCGCTCGCGTGCTGCCGGAGGAGGACATGCCGTACATGGGTGACGGCACCGCCCTCGATCTGTGCCTCAATCCGCTGGGCGTGCCATCCCGTATGAATCTCGGCCAGATCATGGAGACCGAGCTCGGATGGGCTGCGCATCAGCTCGACGAGTGGTACGCCACGCCGGTGTTCGAGTCGGCGAGTCCCGAGATGATCCGAGAGCAGCTGCGAAAAGCGGGGCTTCCGGAGAGCGCGAAGACAGTGCTCTACGACGGTCGCACGGGGCAGCCCCTCGAGAACGAAGTAATGGTCGGCATCATGTACATGCTGAAGCTCCATCACCTGGTCGACGACAAGATGCACGCGCGCTCGACCGGCCCCTACTCACTGGTTACGCAGCAGCCGCTCGGCGGAAAGGCCCAGTTCGGCGGGCAGCGACTCGGCGAGATGGAGGTCTGGGCACTCGAGGCCTACGGCGCCGCGAATACGCTGCAGGAGCTTCTCACCATCAAGTCGGACGACATGAACGGACGCGCCAAGATATACGAGAGCATCGTCAAGGGAGAGCCGGCCACCTCGGCAGGCGTTCCCGAGTCGTTCAACGTGCTCGTGCAGGAGCTTCGCGGCCTGGCACTCGACATCTCCATTTACGACTCGAAGGGCAAGCGCATTGCCCTCACCGAGCGGGACGAGGAGCTGATCAATCGCCAGGGCAGCAACTTCTAGCGCAGGTATCCGGAGCGGATCGCAAGGAGAGCAGGAGAGCATATGAGAGATATTCAGGACTTCGACAATATAATGATCCAGCTTGCCTCGCCGGACCAGATCCGTGCGTGGAGCTATGGCGAGGTCAAGAAACCGGAGACCATCAACTACCGCACGCTGAGGCCCGAGAAGGACGGTCTGTTCTGTGAGCGCATCTTCGGCACCACCAAGGAGTGGGAGTGTTACTGCGGGAAGTTCAAATCCATCCGCTACAAGGGCGTGATCTGTGACCGCTGCGGCGTCGAGGTGACCCACTTCAAGGTGCGCCGCGAGCGCATGGGCCACATCGAGCTGGCCTCGCCGGTGAGCCACATCTGGTACTACCGTTCGGTGCCCTCGCGCATGGGGCTGCTTCTCGACCTCTCGATCGCGCATCTGCGCTCGGTGCTGTACTACGAGAAGTACATTGTCATCGACCCGGGCGATACCGACCTGAAGAAGATGGACCTCCTCACCGAGGAAGAGCTCGACGAGGCGCGCGACCGCTACGGTATGGCTTTCTCCGCCGGTATCGGGGCGGAAGCCGTGCGCACGCTCCTGGAGAACCTGGATCTCGACTCGCTTTCGGCGGAGCTCAGGGCGAAGATGGTGGAGAAGGGCGCGAAGTCGGACAAGCGGCTTCTCAAGCGCATCGAGATCGTCGAGCACTTCCGTGACTCGGAGAACGAGCCGGAGTGGATGATTCTCGACGTCATCCCCGTTATTCCGCCCGAGCTCAGGCCCATGGTGCAGCTCGACGGCGGTCGCTTTGCAACCTCAGACCTCAACGACCTCTATAGACGGGTCATAAACCGCAACAACCGCCTCAAGAGGCTCATGTCGCTGAACGCGCCGGATATCATCATCCGGAACGAGAAGCGGATGCTGCAGGAAGCCGTCGACGCCCTCTTCGACAACTCCAAGAAGAAGCGCGTGGTGAAGGGCGCATCCAACCGCCCGCTGAAGTCGCTCTCCGACATGCTCAAGGGCAAGCAGGGCCGCTTCCGACAGAACCTGCTCGGAAAGCGCGTCGATTACTCCGGCCGCTCGGTCATCGTGGTGGGCCCCGAGCTCAAGATGCACCAGTGCGGTCTGCCGACCAAGATGGCGCTCGAGCTCTACAAGCCCTTCATTATGAAGAAGCTCGTGGAGAAGGACGTCGTTTACAACATCAAGAAGGCGAAGACCCTCGTTGAGCAGGAGACGCCGGAGGTCTGGGCCGTGCTCGATGAGGTGGTGAAGGAGCATCCGGTGCTCCTCAACCGCGCCCCGACGCTGCACAGACTCGGTATTCAGGCGTTCGAGCCGGTGCTCGTGGGTGGAAAGGCGATTCAGCTTCATCCGCTGGTCTGTCACGCCTTCAATGCCGACTTCGACGGCGACCAGATGGCCGTCCACGTGCCGCTGACGCAGGCCGCGCAGATCGAGTCCTGGACCCTCATGCTTTCCTCGCGGAACCTGCTGAACCCCGCCAACGGTCAGCCCATTGTCTTTCCGTCCCAGGACATGGTCCTCGGCATGAACTACCTCACCAAGATGCGCGAGGGCGCAAAGGGTGAGGGGAAGCGATTTGCGGACACCGATCAGGTGCTGCTCGCGCTCGAGGCCCGCGCCATTGAGTACGGCGCGCGCGTGCAGACCTACATTGACGGCGAGCTCATCGAGACGACCGCCGGCCGCGTGATCATGAACGAGAACATCCCCGATGCCATTCCGTATGTGAACCGGGAGCTCGGCGACAAGGAGCTGCGCACCTTCATCGCGCAGGTCTACCAGGACAACGGTCCCATGGTGGCCGTGGAGCTGCTCGATGCGATCAAGGAGCTCGGCTTCGGCTACGCGACGACCTTCGGCGCGACCATCGGTATGGACGACATCCTGATTCCCCAGGACAAGGTCGAGATGATCGGTGGCGCCAACGGCGAGGTGGAGGCGATCCAGAGCCAGTACCTCCAGGGGCACATCACCAACGAGGAGCGCTACAACCGTGTCGTCGAGGTCTGGAGTAAGACCAACGAAGACCTGACCAACGTGATGATGAAACAGCTGCAGAACGACCGCGGCGGTTTCAACCCGGTCTACATGATGGCAAACTCCGGTGCACGTGGTAGCCGCAGCCAGATTCGCCAGCTTGCCGGTATGCGCGGGCTCATGGCCAAGCCCTCCGGCGACATCATCGAGCTGCCCATCCGCTCCAACTTCAAGGAGGGGCTCTCGGTAATCGAGTTCTTCATCTCCACCAACGGCGCCCGAAAGGGTCTGGCCGACACGGCGCTGAAGACTGCCGACGCCGGCTACCTCACCAGGCGCCTCGTGGATATCGCGCAGGACGTGGTGGTCAACGAGGAGGACTGCGGCACCATCAACGGTCTCGAAATGACCGCCCTCATGGACGGCGAGGACGTTGTGGAGTCGCTTGCCGACCGTATTCGTGGCCGCTTTACCCTCGAGCGGGTCAAGCACCCCATTACCGGCGAGGTGCTCGTCGATGTAAACGATGAGATCACCGATGAGCTCGCGAACGAGATCGATTCCGCCGGTATCGAGAGCGTTCGCATCCGAACCGTGCTGACCTGCGAGGCGAAGTACGGGGTGTGCCAGAAGTGCTACGGCCGCAACCTTGCGGATAACCGCACGGTCAAGGTCGGCGAGGCGGTGGGTATCGTCGCCGCGCAGTCCATCGGCCAGCCGGGCACGCAGCTCACCATGCGTACCTTCCACATCGGTGGTGCGGCGACCAAGACCTCCGAAGAGAACAAGACCTACGTTCGCTATCCCGCGGTGGTTCGCGGGTTCACCGGCAACATGGTTGAGCTCTCCGACGGGTCGCATCTCTTTACCCGAAAGGGGCAGATCCTCGTTTCCCGGGTCATCCAGGAGTATGAGGCGCCGTCTCCCAAGAGCGCGAAGAACAAGTTGCTCGTGAAGAACGAGGAGAAGGTGATCAAGGGCCAGAGCATCATGAAGGTGGACGGAGAGGAAGTGCCCTCGCCGGATAACGCCTACGCGCTGGTCAAAGACGGTAGACTGCTGCTGGTAACACAGGAGCAGCGCCTCGAGATCCGAAACGGCGCCGAGGTCCTCGTCTCCGAGGGCGATGTGCTCGAGCCGGATCAGCCCATTGCGACCTTCGACCCCTTCTCCGAGCCCATCATCTCCGAGGTGGCCGGTACGGCTCGTTTCCAGGACATCGTGCACGGCACGACCCTCAAGGAAGAGATAAACGAGGACACCGGCAACAAGGAGATGAAGATAACCGAGTTCACCCTCGAGAGCCTGCAGCCGCGCATCGTCATCGAGGACAAGAGCGGCGAGGAGGTTGCGACCTATTACCTGCCGGGCGCCGCCTACCTCAGTATACAGGACGGTGACAAGGTGCAGGCAGGTACGATCCTTGCCAAGCTGCTCAAGGAGAGTGTGAAGACCCGCGATATCACCGGTGGTCTTCCGCGTGTCGGCGAGCTCTTCGAGGCGCGCCGGCCGAAGAATGCCTCGGTGCTTGCGCAGATATCGGGTCGTGTGCACTTCCGGCCGACCCAGAAGGGCAAGCGGGTTATCGTTGTCGAGGACGAGCACGGGAAGGAGTACAAGCACATGGTTCCCATGGGCAAGCACCTCCTTGTCCGTGACGGCGACACCGTGGAAGCCGGGGAAATGCTCTGTGACGGACAGGTCGACCCCCACGACCAGCTTGCGATCCTCGGAGAGAACGCCTGTCAGCGGTTCCTCGTGAACGAGGTGCAGGAGGTCTATCGCCTGCAGGGTGTCGACATCAACGACAAGCACATCGGCGTCATCATTCGTCAGATGATGCGCAAGGTCGAGATTCTGCAGGTCGGCGACACGAACTTCATCTTCGGGCAGCAGGTTGACAAATACCGCTTCCACGAGGAGAATCGCAAAGTCATCCGCGAGGGTGGTCAGCCGGCTGTGGCGAGACCGCTGCTGCTCGGTATCACCCGGGCGAGCCTGAACATCGATTCGTTCATATCGGCCGCCTCCTTCCAGGAGACGACCCGGGTGCTCACCAACGCGGCAATTTCCGGTGCGACGGACAATCTCCGTGGACTGAAGGAGAACGTCATTATCGGCCATCTGATTCCGGCCGGCACCGGTATGCGCGACTACAAGAAGATCAAGCTGTACGACGAGCACCGGGAAGATCTGGATGCTCACATGCAGCAGATCATCGAACAGCGCGCGAAAGAGCGAGTAGAAGTCGAAGAGCTGGAGCTCGGAGACGACGAACAACCCCGCGAGGAGGCGGAAGTCTACTAGCGGGATATTGACAGGAACTACCGACGCTGTCCGGGGCGGAGAGGGCGTTTTTCACACTCGTCCTCTTGACTTTCCTTCTGCGTCCTGATAGCTTCGGTATTCACACGCATTAAACGAATCGAGAAGGAATGTAGAGAGACCTAGATGCCGACGATCAACCAACTTATACGGAACGGCAGAAAGCGGGTTACCAAGAAGACGAAATCACCCGCACTTCAGAATTGCCCGCAGAAGCGGGGCGTGTGCACTCGTGTGATGACGGTGACGCCCAAGAAGCCGAACTCGGCGCTGCGTAAGGTGGCACGTGTGCGGCTCACGAACGGAATAGAGGCCACGGCCTATATCCCGGGCATCGGGCATAATCTGCAGGAGCACTCGGTTGTGCTGCTGCGTGGTATCGCACGCCGGGAAGGTCCTTTACACGTCCACC
>JAWLDL010000006.1:0-21647 GCA_041686675.1 Spirochaetia bacterium
GTGAGCTTGCGGTGCAGGAAGGGTTGCTCGAGCAACACGAAGAACAGAAAAACAATCACCATGATCAGGCCGCTGAGAAAGCTCATGAAGTTTCCCGACACCAGAACGAGAAGCTGCCCGATGCGGCGGTTGATCTGGATTTCGTTGAGGATATCCTCGGGGAGATCGAAGTAGATGATCAAATCCTGCAGGAGCACGCTTATGCGCTGTTGGTACTTGGGAAACTCCCGCACGAGCGACTGCACGCTGGAGTACAGCACCAGCCCGACGAGGGAACTGAAGGCGAGAAAGATAAGGAGCACGAGGAGGATCGACAGGATCCGGGGAACACCGCGCTTGGAGAAGAACGAGATAATCGGCGAAAAGACGAAGGACAGGAGCACGGCAATGACGAGCGGCACGAAGACCGAGCCGGTGACGTGCAGGACACCGGCGACGGCGAGGACGGTGAGAATGAACAGGAAGCCGCTTTGCGCTCTATTGCTATCCATGTACGCCGACCATGTTCCCGGTAACTTACCAGATTCGTGCGGACAAATAAAGACCGGGCCTATTGGAACTCCGGCGGGTAACAAGCCGGCCGGTGGGAAACCGCCGGACGCGGCGGCGGGTCGCCGGTTCCGCGCTGCCGTCCGTGCCGCCGCCTGCCTGCGCCGCCGGTATCAGGCGTGGATGATCCAGCCCTCCACACCGCGCGCCGCCTCCATCACCGCCTCCGAGAGGGTCGGATGCGCGTGAACCATCGTAGCAATATCGTGGGGCAGCAGCTCGCTGCGTTTACCGAGCAGCAACTCGTGGATGAGCTCCGTAGCCTGCGAGCCCGCCACGTGCGCGGCCAGTATCTCGTGAGTCTCCTTATCGAAGAGAATCTTCACCACCCCTTCGGGCTGCTCGATGGCGACGGCCTTGCCCGCGCCGCGGTAGGGAAAGGAGGCCTTGCCGTAGGCTACGCCGTCGGCTTTCAGCTTCTCTTCGGTGGGCCCGAAGCTTGCGAGCTGCGGCTCGGTGTAAATGGCGCCGGGTATGTGTTCGGGCGGAAGAAGCTTCTCGCCGGCGTGGCCGGCCATGTGTTCGACGGCGATCTCACCCTCTTTCATTGCGACATGGGCGAGCTGCGGCGAGGCGGTGACATCACCGATGGCGTACACGCTCTCAACCGAGGTGCGATAGTAGTCACCCGTCTTCACGAAGCCCTTCTCGAGCTCGATGCCGAGCTCTTCGAGACCCAGATCCCCGGTATTCGGCGAGCGCCCGACCGAGACCAGCAACAGATCCGCGGAGAGCGCCTCGGTGTTGCCGTCTTTGTCCTCGGCTGTCAGCGAAACGCCGGATTTTGTCTTCTTCATGTTCGACGCCTTCATGCCGGTGAGCATCTTGATACCGCGACGATTGAACTCACGGTGAAGGACGGCCACAGCCTCGGCGTCGGAGTTCGGAAGAATCTGATCGAGCATCTCGACGACCGTTACCTCCACCCCGAAGGAGCTCATGACGTGCGCGAACTCCATGCCGATGTAGCCGGCGCCGAGCACGAGCAGCTTCTCCGGGAGCTTCTCGAGCATGAGCGCGCCGGTCGAAGAGATCACCTGTTCCTCGTCGAACTCGAATCCGGGCACCACCTTGGGACGTGAGCCGGTGGCAACGAGGATGAACCTGCCGCTCACCTTCTTCTTGCCGTCTATGGTTACTTCATGCTCGCCGGAGAGGCGCGCGGTGCCTTCGATGAGCTCCACCTTGTTCTTCTTCAGCAGCGCCTGCACGCCCTTGGAGAGGCGCTGGGCGGCGTTGCGGGATTTCCGGAAAACCTTCGAGTAATCGAATCCGCTTCGATCAAGGCCTATGCCCATGGCTTCGAGATCGGATCCATGGCTGTAGATCTCCGCCTGATGAATGAGGGCCTTCGAGGGAATACAGCCGATGTTCAGGCATACGCCGCCGGGCTTGTCTTTCTCTATGACGGCTGCCGTCATGCCGAGCTGGGTTGCCCGGATCGCCGAAACATAGCCTCCGGGGCCGGAGCCGATTATCACAAGATCATAGTCGTAGGATGTAGGCACCTATCGCTCCTTTCGAATTGTGTGAGCTGTGGGTGAACTGTAGCACGTTTTGACGCGCTATGCATTAGCGCGTATAATGGCGCCCCGAGATCAGCAGACCGTTCTGAATGTCCTCGATGGGCTATACGGACGAGAAGCTTATTGTTATACTAAGGTACAAAGGGATAAATCCGTATCTATTTAAAAGGTACAGATTCATCCTGTCAAGATTCATTGTGCGGAACGAGGAGGCGTCGTGGCTCAAAAGTTGTTCCAGAAACAGTTGATCATGCGGCGGGTGGTTTACTCGCTGATACCGATCTACCTGTTTTCGATTTACCTGTACGGGTGGCGCGTGCTTGCCCTGACGGCGGTCGTGTTCCCGCTCGCGATCCTCACCGAGTGGGCCTTCGAACGAACGCGCAAGAAGAAGGTCAGTGAGGCCTCGCTGGTAACGGCGGGGATTTACCTCCTGGCGCTGCCTCCGGCAACCCCGCTGTGGATTGCTGCCGTGGGCATTGTCTTCGCCATTGCGATCGGCAAGGAGATCTACGGTGGATTCGGGCGAAACATCTTCAACCCGGCGATCACCGGGCGCCTGTTCATCTACATCACCTTTCCGACCGTGCTGGCCAACGCATGGATGGTTCCCGGTATGTTCGGGATGGCCGGACAGGCTGGTATTGATGCGATGACGGCGGCAACACCGCTGGCGGCAATCAGAAATCCCGACATTGCTACCCCCGGCCTGCTCGACTTCCTCATCGGAACCCGGCCGGGTTCGCTCGGTGAGAGCTCGACCATCCTCATCGTAGCGGCGGCCGTGTATCTCATCTATACCAAGACCGCGCAGTGGCGGCTCATCGTTTCGACGGTCGTAAGCGCAGGCGTCATGCTCGCCATTTTCGACCTCACGGGGCTCACCCAGGGGATGCCGCCGCACATCGGGCTCATGTCGGGCAGTATCCTCTACGTTTCGGTGTTCATGTCGACCGACCCGGTTTCCGCACCGAATAAGAACATGTCGCAGATCATCTACGGCACGATAATCGGCTCGGTATCGATGATCGTTCGCGTGTTCAGCGGCTTTCCCGAGGGCACGAGCTTCGGCATCATCATAGCCAACGTCTTCGCATCCCTCATTGATGAGCTCATCCCCAAAAAGACCAAGAAGAAGGCAAAGCCCAAGCCCGCGTCCAAGAGCGACGGCAAATCCAAGGAGGCAGTCGCATGAACAAGCAGAGCACGATCTACTCGATGGTATTCATGTTCATCGTGGCCTTCGCCTTCGTATTCCTGCTCTCGCTGACGAACGAGGCCACCCGCGAAATCGTCGACCTCAACCAGGAGGTTGCACGCAAGCGCGCCGTGCTCTCTGCCCTCGGCATAGAGTCCCTCTCGGACGAGGAAGTACTGAACCGCTTCGAAGACGTCGAACAGCTCGACCGCGACGACACGACGATATTCCAGACCACGGTCGACGGGGAGACGGTCTACGCCAAGGAGTTCGCGGGCAGCGGCCTGTGGGGCACGATAGAAGGCGTACTCGGCGTCAACGGCGAGGTCACCAGGACAGTCGGGCTCGAGATCATCAATCACAACGAGACCCCGGGACTCGGCGGACGCATCACCGAAGCATGGTTCAAGGAGCAGTTCGCCGGCGAGCAGATCGCCGACGACGGCATCGAGTTCACCGCCGGTGACGGCGATACCGACCACTCGAACTCCGAGGTCGACGGCATTACCGGAGCGACACGAACCACCGAGTCCATGGAACGCATCATCAATGGCGAGATCGATAGAATCGAGTCTCTTATGGGAGGAAGCTGATGGGTGACGCAACACAAACGGCGAAAACAGTCGGAGGTATCGTAAAGGGCAACCTCTGGACGAATAACCCCATCTTCATGCAGGTCCTGGGCATCTGCTCGGCCCTGGCAGTCACGAACCTACTCACGAACACAGTGATCATGTCGGCGGGCGTCATGTTCACAATGGGCATGACCAACCTCACGGTGTCCCTTCTCAAGAGCTTCATGCCCCGGAAGGTCCGGATGATGGTGCAGACGCTCATCATCGCGTTCTACGTCATCATCGTAGACCTTGTGCTCAAGGCCTACTTGCCGGCGATCAGTGAAAACCTCGGACCCTACGTGGGCCTCATCATCACCAACTGCATCATCATGGGCCGCGCGGAGGCGTTCGCCCAGTCGAACGGGCCCCTCCTTTCGATGTGGGACGGCGTGACCTCCGCCGCCGGATACATGGGCGTGCTCATGACCGTCGCGCTCATCCGCGAACTGCTCGGTTTCGGCGCGCTGTTCGGCTTCCAGGTCATGCCCGAGGGCTTCGTCCCCTGGATCATCATGGTGATGCCGCCGAGCGCCTTCTTCCTGCTCGGAATCATCATCTGGGTCGGTAAGACCATTATGATGCGACAAGGAGAGCTTGCGAAATGAGTTTTACATTGAATCCATTCTCGCTGTTTTTTGCTTCGATTTTCACGAGCAATATCCTCCTGGCGAACTTCCTGGGGATGTGCTCGTTCATCTCGATATCCAAGGACATGAAGTCCTCCAACGGACTGGGCATGGCGGTAGTCGTCGTGCTCACCGTCACCGCCGCGGTGAACTGGCTGGTCCTGAATCTCGTGCTCGAGCCGCTGGGCCTCGTGTACCTGCGCTACATCGTGTTTATCGTCGTCATCGCCGGCGTGGTGCAGATGCTCGAGATGATCATAGACCGGGTCTCGCAGACCCTCTACATGTCGCTCGGCATCTTCCTCCCGCTGATCACGGTAAACTGCGCCATCCTCGGTGTGTCGCTCTTCATGCACATTCGCGAGTATACGTTCATCGAGTCGGTCGTCTACGGGCTCGGCTCCGGCCTCGGCTGGTGGCTCGCCATTATGGCGCTCGCGGCGATTCGCAAGAAGACCGAGAAGGCGCCGGTACCGGCGGGCCTGCAGGGAGCCGGCATCACCATGATCACCATCGGATTCATGGCCATCGCCTTCATGGGCTTCTCCGGCATGCTCAACGTGCAGTAAGGACGAAAGGAGAGTTATCGTGAGCTATTTTGTAGCACCACTGGCAATATCGGGTATCAGCGCCGGCCTCGCCTTCCTGGTATCCGTAACCGACAAGATCGTCAACAACTACGGTGACGTCGTCATAAACGTCAACGAGGGGTCGAAAGAGCTCAACGTGAAGGGCGGCGGCAACCTGCTCGTCACGCTTGCTGAACAGGGCATCTTCGTTCCCTCCGCCTGCGGCGGGCGCGGGAGCTGCGGCGAGTGCAAGGTCAAGGTCAACTCCGACATCGGCCCGCACATGCCGACTGAGCTCCCCTACCTCAGCCAGGAGCAGATCGACGACAACGTTCACGTCTCCTGTCAGGTGAAAGTCAAAGAGGACATGGAGATAGAGATTCCCGAGTACCTCTTTAACATCCAGGAGATGGAGGGCTACGTCTCCGAGCTCAAGGATGTCACACACGACATCAAGGAAGTACACATCGACCTCACCGACGAGTTCGAGGTGAGCTATTCCTCCGGGCAGTACGGGCAGATCCAGGTGCCGCCCTACGGCAAAGTAAAGGAGCCCACCGCACGCGCCTACTCCATGGCCTCCAACCCGAGCGACAGGAAGCACCTCGAGTTCCTCGTGCGTCTCGTGCCGGGCGGCATCGTGACAACCTATGTGCACGAGAACATGCAGGAGGGCGAGAAGGTGAAGATCATCGGCCCCTTCGGCGACTTCTACGTACGTGAAACCGACGCCACCATGATCTGCGTCGCCGGCGGCTCCGGGATGGCACCGTTCAAGTCCATCTTCCGTGACCGCGAGGAACGCGGTCTCATGGATGAGCGCGACATATGGTACTTCTTCGGGGCACGGACCTCGAAGGACATGTTTTACCTCGACTGGCTCTACGAGCTCAACGACAAGTATGAGCGATTCCACTTCGTTCCCGCGCTCTCCGAGCCCGAGGAAGGCGCAGAGTGGCGTGGCGCCACCGGTCTCATAACCGAGGTGCTCGATGAATACCTGAAAACGAGCATTCCCACCGATGAGCCCAAAGAGGGATACCTCTGCGGCAGCCCGGGCATGCTTGACGCCTGTATGGAAGTCATGCGCGCCAATGACATGGAAGAAGAGAAGATCTATTTCGACAAATTCGCGTAAGGGGCGAGGTGACGAGCTATGAAGATGTCTCCGGAGTACACGAAGGCGCAGGCGAATATGCAACCGGGCGAGATTACCCAGGACGGGTTTCTCGGAGAGGACGAACGACCACTTGTCGATATCATCGCCGCCGACGAGCAGGAGATGGCCCACCAGGGCATCACCTTCGAGGCCGCGGCGGCACGCATGCGCTATCTCATGGAAGAAGGCCGCAAGGGCCTCGAGGAGCCGGTAACAGTCGACGATACCTGGATCGTGCGTGTCAGTGAGGCCCGGGGATTCCTCGCCTCACCGTTCGAGGACGGCATTTTCCGGAAAGTGAACTGCCAGGTGCAGCTCGCGCCCGATGGAAAACCGACTGGTGACGAGATTCTCTTTTCCGAGTTATCACTCCATCTTTTCGAGAAGTATCACTTCCTCGAAGGACGGGGATCGTCCTTCCGAAGCGAGCCCGCACAAATGAAAAAGGTCTTGAAACTCTAATTTCAGTGTTGACGTAAACTACTCCACCGGTTATCCTGACTTAGTAGGAGGCCGGCGAGCCGGCCTCGGATAATCGGTGGATATATGCAGAACGAACGAATACTTGTCGTTGAGGACGAAAAGATCATCTCTCTCGATCTTCAGCGACGCCTTGAAAAGTTCGGCTACCAGGTAGTCGGGCTTTCCGCCACCGGCACGGACGCGGTGGAAAAAGCCCACTCACTTCTCCCCGACATCATCCTCATGGATATCATGCTCGGCGGCGATATCGACGGTATCGATGCCGCCCGGCAGATCAAGGAAGAGCTCGCCATCCCGGTGATCTTCCTCACCGCCTTCGCGGATGAAAAGACGCTGACCCGGGCCAAAGAGGCCGAGCCCTACGGTTACGTTCTCAAGCCCTTCAAGGAGCGCGAGCTCTACACCACGATCGACATCGCTCTCTACAAGAGCAACATCCACAAGAAGCTCCAGAGTCAGGAACGCTGGTTCTCGGGCATCCTGCACAGTGTCGGCGACGCCATCATCGCCACCGACGATCAGAACAATATCCAGTTCATGAACCCGGTGGCGGAAACGCTGACGGGATGGCGTGAAGACGAGGCAAAGGATCTGCCTCTCAGTGATGTGTTCCAACTCTTCGACAATCACACCGAGCTGCGGATGCAGGTGACCGGAGAAGACCCGAAAAGCGAGAATGAGGCAACCCTCTACTTCGAGAACGTGTACCTGAAAAACAAACAGGGCGCGCAGATCCACGTCGACGGAACCGTGGCCGCAATCCGCAGCAGCGCGGCTTTCGAGGGCCTTACCATTGCCTTCCGCGACCTCACCGATATCAAGAAGATGTCGGATACCATCGTCTACCAGGCAAGTCACGACTCACTGACCGGTCTCGTCAATCGCACCGAGTTCATCGCGCAACTGCAGGAGCTCATACCGAAAGTCAAGACGGGAACCCGAAGCCACGCCATCCTTCTGATCGACCTCGATCAGTTCAAGGTGATAAACGACGTCTGCGGACACTTTGCCGGGGACGAGCTGCTGCGCCAGGTGTCAAACGATATCCTCGAAGAGCTGCCCGAAGGCAGCATCGCGAGCCGTATGGGGGGCGACGAGTTCGCAGCCGTGTTACTCGATACGAATATGGACCGTGCGGTCGAGGTTGCCCGTAGTGTCCACGGCACCGTGCAGCGCCGCTTTATCTGGCAGAAAAACACCTTCAACATCACAGCGAGCCTCGCCGTGGTCCCCCTCGAGCAGGAGAACACCGACGTGTACGGTGTGCTTGCTGCGGCCGACGACGCCTGCCGCCTGGCAAAGGAGAAGGGCGGCAACATGGTGCGTACCTACGAGACCACCGATCACCAGTTCCTGCGCCGTCGCGGAGAGATGCGGTGGATATCCCGGCTCACCGAGGCACTCGAGCAGGACCGCTTCGTCCTCTACTCTCAGCCCATCGCGCCCGTACGCCAGGAGCTCAGACACAAGGCGGAGATCCTGATCCGCCTGCGCGAGGACGACGGAACGTTCGCGAATCCCGGCGAGTTCATTCCCGCCGCCGAGCGATACAACCTGATGCCCTATATCGACCGATGGGTCGTACGCAACGTCCTGCAGTACGAGAAGCGCACCCGCGACTCCAATGGCCATTTCGAGACCTACTGCATAAACCTCTCGGCGGCATCGGTTGTCGACGATTCCTTCCTCGAGTTCATCATGCGGACCTTCGAAGAGACCGAGGCCGAACCCGGCAATTTCTGCTTCGAGCTGACCGAGACCACCGCGGTGGAGAATCTCTCTCGCGCGGTCGGGTTCATGACGCGGCTCAAGAAAATGGGGGTAACCTTCGCCCTCGACGATTTCGGAAACGGCTTCTCCTCCTTTGCCTATCTCAAGAACCTGCCGGTGGACTACCTCAAGATTGACGGTTCCTACGTGCAGGATATCGACCGTGATCCCATAGACCGCGCGATGGTCGAGGCGGTTAACAATATCGGCCACGTGATGGGCATGCGGACGATCGCCGAATTCGTAAGCAACTCCGAGATCAGAAAGATCCTCGAGGAGATGGGCGTGGACTACGTGCAGGGCTTCGAGATCGCCCGGCCCGGCCCACTCTCCGAGTCGCACGTCGAAGCTGCCGTTCACGGCAAGAACTGACCATGAGCGAGCTCGCAGAGGGCCGCTCGGGAGCCGGCACCGACTCCAACAGACACGTCTTCCTCTTCGGGCAGAAGCATGCGGGCAAGAGTACGCTCGGCGGGATCGTCGCCGAGCGGCTCGGCCTGGCCTTTCTGGACCTCGACGACCTCATCGTCGAGCTCGCAAACCTTGATTACCACCCTCCGGCCGAAGATGCGCGTGCGGTCTACCGCCGCCACGGTGCCGAAGGATTCCGCGACTTCGAAGCCGACGCCGCCTCCCGCCTCGCCGAACGTCTGGCGTGGGCCCCGCAGACCGTCTGTGCACTCGGCGGCGGCACCGTGCAGAACGACTCCGCCTACGGGGCGCTGGAAGCACAGGGCCTCTTTGTATATCTTTACGTCGACACCGACGAGTTGTACCGGCGCGTATCGAGAACCGGCCGGCCGGCCTTTCTCACCTCCGATGATCCGGAGGACGAGTTCCGCCGCCTTGCCGCCGAGCGCGACCGCATCTACCGCCGGCGAGCGGATCTCGTCTGTGAACTCGACGCTCTCGGTCGCGACGCTGCGGCTGACGCCCTGGAGCGGTACCTGCGGGAGAACGGTTTTGGCAGGCAGTAGCTTTGGACATCTTTTTCGCCTTACGACATTCGGAGAATCACACGGCGGCGCGGTCGGCGTCGTAGTCGACGGGGCAACGCCCGGGCTCGAAATATCGGAAGCGGAGATACAGAAACAGCTCGACCGGCGAAAGCCCGGGCAGTCCGACGTTTCCACACCCCGGAAGGAGCCGGACATCGTCAACATGCTCTCCGGCGTGTTCCAGGGAAAGACCACCGGCACCCCGATCCTCATGATCCTCTACAACAAGGATGCGGATCCTTCGGCCTACGATGAGATTCGACAACTCTACAGGCCCGGGCACGCAGACTTCACCTACCTGCAGAAATACGGCATGAGGGACTGGCGCGGCAGCGGTCGGGCCTCGGGGCGCGAGACCGCGGGACGCGTTGCCGCCGGTGCCATCGCCCGAAAGCTGTTGGCCGGGCGCGGCGTCTCCGTGCTTGCCTATACGGTCCGCGCCGGCGGGATCAGCTGCGAGTCCTTCGATCCGGACGTCATCGAGGAGAACCCCATGCGGGCCTGCGACGCTGCGGCCGCCGAGCGCATGACCGCGCGTGTTGCGGAGCTCAAGGAGGCCGAGGACTCGATGGGCGGTATCGTGGAGTGCCGGGTGCGGGGCGTGCAGCCCGGACTCGGAGAGCCGGTGTTCGACAAGCTCGACGCGGAGCTCGCCCACGCGATGCTTTCAGTGGGCTCGGTGAAGGGGATCGAGTTCGGCGCCGGGTTTCGGGTAGCCGACATGAGCGGGAGCGAGCACAACGACGAGATGGACGCCGACGGTTTTCTGACCAACAACGCCGGGGGCATCATCGGCGGGATCTCCACCGGAAACGAAATCATCTTCCGCGTTGCGGTGAAACCCACCTCCTCGATCGCGCGGCCTCAGAAAACAGTGGATCTCGACGGTCTTGAACGGGTAATTCGGACGGAAGGTCGACACGACGCGTGCATCTGTCCACGGATCGTGCCGGTGGTTGAAGCGATGACCTGCCTGGTGCTCGAGGATCACTACAAGCGCCAGGCGGCCATGCATTCCTGATCGTTCGGTCTCAGGCTACTCCTCTTCGGGAGAAAACTCATCCTTGGATGCGCCACACATGGGGCAGACCCAGTCCTCGGGAAGACTCTCGAAGGGGGTTCCGGCCTCGATGCCGCCGTCGGGATCACCCTCTTCGGGATCGTAGATGTAGCCACAGACTTCACAAACGTATCTTTGCATACGACTCTCCTTGGTGCCTTGTCAATTGAAATGTGTTGCGCAGAGGATAACACAAACGACTATGTTTGTGTAGAAAAAGCGTAGCCGTCGGCGCCCAGGAGCTGCGCTCGCTCGCGGCCGGCGTCGGGGTGTATCCCCAGCCGCGTCAGCGAGAAATCGAAGCGGGCGGGGTCGGCCGGATCGAGACGGCGAAAGAACTCCGTAATCTCGAGGGCGGCCTTTCCGTCGGCACTCTTTCGAGAGAGGATGCCCAGTGTCGCGCAGATGCGATGCATGTGCGTGTCCATGGGAACCACCAGACGGGATCTCGGCACCCTCGTCCAGCCGCCAGGATCCACCTCGTCGGCCCTGACCAGCCAGCGCAGAAACAGGTGCCAGCGCTTCGCCGCGCTCCCCCGCTTCACCTGTGCCAGAAGCAGCCCGTGGATGCCGCCCGCGTATTCGGAGAGCTCCTGCGAGAGCCCGCCGAGGGCGGGGATGACCGTCGCGTCGGCCGCGGAGGTGTGCCCCAGGAAGGCGTCCTCCAGGCTGCCGTGACGTCGACGGGCCTCTGCGACGGCGTAGAGAAAGTGGGAGATCTCCTCTTGCCCGAAGAATCGGTAGACGAACCCGTCGAATCGCGCGCGAAGCTCTTCCAGGGAGCTTTTCTCGAGGACGGCCGCCGGCCGGAGGTCGAGCCGCGCGAGCACGTCGGCGCAAACACCGAGGATGCTGCGGACGCGACCGAGCGCAAGAGATGCGCAGATGAGGGCCACGACCTCGCGATCCGCCGGATCCGGATAGCGCAGTACCACCTCGAGCGGATCAGGGTGGATGTAACGTGGTGAGTGGTAGCGCCGGTAGGCCTCGAGGACGACGGCCTCGGCCCGGCCGGGCGCCGCGGCGCCGAGAGAGGGGCTGCTCATTTACACCCGGCTCCCGACACGCTATGCTTCGCAGACATGCAGGAAATCGTTACGTTCGTCGCGGATAACTTCTTCTGGGTATTCATCGCCATACTGCTCGTCAATCTGTTGCAGCGCCGCTACCAGGCGACGGCAGAAAAGAAGCGGTTCGCCACGCTCTACCTCGGCATTGCCGCCTTTTTCGTCTACACCAGCGCACAGGCGCTCGTGATGTACGAACTCTCGCCCTACTACTTCGTACCCATCGTGGCGCTGATAGTCGGGGTGGTATACTACTACCGCGAGCACACCTTTCCCTTCCGCCTCCACTGTGCGCGAAGCGGCAAGCTCCTCAACCTCGAGACCATCCTCTTCCGTGATTCCAACATTCTACCCGAGTCGGAGAACGGTGCCCCGCCGCCGGACACGCAGGACGACTGAGGCATGCACGACCGTGCTACTCCCGCCGGGTTACGTGTATGCCCAGCAGCACCAGCCCCGCGATGATGAGAAGCGCGGGCCAGTACAGCGCCACCAGCCTGGCGAAACTGCGGTCCACGATGTCGAGGCTGAAGAGCAGGAACACAAGCGATATTATGACGATGGCCACGCCGGGGACGGTGAAGCTCATCCGCGACCCCCACGGGCGTCGGACGCCGTAGGCAAAGAGACTCAGACCGGTAATGGTCATGAAAACCGGCCAGATACTCGAGATGGTCACGGGGCTGAGCAGGGTCTCGGCGAGCAGGAAGAAGAGCCCCAGCAGCAGGGCGAACATGCCGATAAAGACGTAGGCGTCGCGACGTCTGCGGACGAACCCTTCATAGAGGAAGCCCACACCGGCGATGATGAGCAGGACAGGCCACAGCGATTCGAGCCCCGGGATGAGGCCGAGATTCCACAGCAGGAGAATCACGCCGACCAGAATGAAGACGACGCTCGAGACCAGGAATTTATTCGGATATCGCGGAGGCCCGATTCGGCTCACGACCGGGAGTGTAGCAGATAGCCGGCGCCTTGCCAACAATACACGTGAATACTACAATAGCGCCGATATGAAGATCCGAGCTGTTGCCGTCGTGCTGCTGCTGATACTGGCCCTCACCGGCTGTAGGACGCAGAACGATTACTATGTAGTCGGCACCGATGAGCAGAAAGAGGAGCTGCGGCAGCTCTTCACGCTTCTCGAAGACGAGAACCGACAACAGAGCCAGATGGTGCTTATCGAGGAAATCGCGGGCTATCTTCTGCAGGCCGGCTACCCCGGTCGTATGCGGACCTTCCTCACCACCTTCGTCGAGCGCAACCCCGACCACCCCTACAACGCCTATTTCCTGCTTCTCGTAGCGAAACAGTACCGTGACTCCTCCCCGGAGATGTCACGGCATTACTACAAGCGGGTGGTCTCAAACTACGCCGACCTGACGGTTAACGGTACCTCCGTTCACTACAACGCGCTGCGCGAGCTCGTTCGACTCACCGAGGATCCCGAAGAGCGGCTGCGGCACTACCATGAACTCGTCGACCGCTTCGACGACAGGCTCGACCTGGGTGCCACGTACTACTTCATGGCGAGAACCCATGAGCAGCTCGGCGAGTGGGATGAGGCCTACGCCGACTACAAGAACTTTCTCGATTACCCCCAGACCGAGATCCTCGGTGCACCGCATGCGCGCGAGCAGATACTGCGGCGGGTGGAGTTCTACGATTCTTCGAAGAATTGGACCATGGATAGCCTCGACCGCCTGGTAGCCACCATCAAGAACGCGTTATGGCGGCAGGATGCAGACCTGCTGCTGCGATACAGAGCGGACGCCAACTTCTTCGCGATGTCGTGGGAGCAGGAGGAGACGGACTTCAACAGTCAGGGGCCGTTCAACATCGGCATCTTTCTCCAGCGCTCGCGTGTGCGATTTGCGGATGACATCGACATAAACTCAAACGCGCGGGAGGCCTACCTGCGAACATGGGGATGGTCACACCGCATTCGAACCTGGTACCTCTACTTCCGCCGCGTCGATTTTCCGGCGGATCCCGACATAAACGGCGACTGGGAATGGGCGGGTATCTTCTTTGGCGACGCGCTTTAAGTTCGCGACAGTTCTTCTGACGCTCGTGGTGCTTGCACCGGCGACGGTACTTGCTCAGCGCATCGATGAGGAGCCTACGATCACGAGCCGGGTCGACTGGCTCTCGAGCAGCTTCCACATCGACATTCAAAGCCCCCTGCCTGCCGACGCGCGGAACCATCCGGCAGCGGCGTACACCGCCGAGCAGAATGTCCGCGCCGAGCTGCCCCGGATTCTGCAGGAGGAAGCGGCCGGCATTCTGGTGGACTCCCTGCACACCCTTTCCGAGCACTACGGGCAGCGGCCGAGACTCGCCGTAGATGTGGCCCGGCTCTCCGAGGAGCTCGTCCCCACGTTGAACCGTCACACACCCGACCTGCGTGCTCTGCAGCTCAACTACTCGCTGCAGCTCTATCCGCACCTCGCGACGCTTTTCATCGATCATGAGCGCCCCCACGAACTTCCGCGCGTCATTCCGTGGCGGCCGAGTCGCGAGTTCACCGGTCTCGTCGTTTATGCCCGCGGGCTGCTCCCCGTGCACGGGGAGGATCGCAGCGCCCGCGTGCGCCCTGCCCTCCTTCCCGATATCTACTCTCACGATGCAACGCAGGTCGTTCTCGAAACCGACCGGGTCCGGCCGGAGGTCATCACCGCTCGCGGGCCGGCGGCATACGCGACAAGCGCAACCGACGCGATCGTAGAGGAGCGTGCAGGGACACGACCGATGCGGACCGTGGCGACGGGCGTGTTCGGCCGATACGCGACCGATCCCATCATTTCCGCCGGCGACGCGGAGGTCTTTTTCGCCGAGCCCGCCAACCGGGACATCATCCGCGAGGGGCGGGTCGTCATCATCCTCGAGGAGTCAGTGCTCGAAGATTCGACGCTCGATTGACGATTCAGGCACACCTGTGGTCAAATACCCCAACCACGCAAGGAGTACCCCGTGACTTTTCGTCATCTCAGTACCGTCATCGTCATATCGGCTTTCGTCTCGGTCCTCGTATCCTGCGGCGGCGGATCTCAGGGTTCCGGCGTCGTGCTCTGGCCCCCCGAGGGAAGCTCCCTCGAGTACGGAATGGTCGTTACCATCATCGACAGCTCGGATGCCGCCAACACCTACACCGTGACCCCGCCCGAAGACGGCGAGCGGGAAACCGTCCCGCAGTGGCGCGTGCAGGTATTCGGCAGCGAGGAGCGCGCCGGGGAGTTTGCCGCGGAGTTCGAAAACTACGCGGAGACCTTTGCCTCCGCCGAGCGGCAGGCCCTTCCCGTGCGTGAGGACGCCGACCGCACGTCGAGTATTGTGTACCGCCTGCGCCTCGGCGAAGAGGTCAAGGTGGTCTCCAGAAGCGACCAGCCCTCTGACGAGGCCGGGTTTGTCGACTACTGGTACGAGGTGCTCACCCGGGATGGGTCCCGCGGCTGGGCGTTCGGCTATTACCTTTCCGGAATCGAAGGATCCGGCGCCGGCGGTGAGGAGGACAGCCCCCTCGATGATCCTCGACTCTCCCGCTTTCTCTCGACGACGTGGCGACCGGTGTATTTCTCGCGCATGCTGGACTCGGGCCGGATCGACCTCGAGCGCTTCCGCCCCGACTACGGTCTCTTCCCCGAACCGGAGGAGAACCGCATCCGGCTGAATCTCGAGGATCAGAGCGCCACCTTCGAGTACGAGGGATGGAGCCGCGGACGCTCGAGAGAGTTTGTCGCCCGCGGGGCAGGGTTCTCGGTGATTGTGCGGGCGGAGAACAGCATCAGCGTCCGATACACCATCGACGGCGAGGGATACAGCATCGCCATGCAAAGCATCGAGCGGGACGTCACGGAGGTGCGGAGCGAGGAACAGGAGCGCCGCGAGGAGCGATACGCCTCGCTGCGATCGCGGGGGAACAGGCTGGTGAGCAACGCCTACGGCAACATCCTCCTGCGTGATGACGGAGCCTTCCAGTGGGCACAGTATTCCCGGCTCGTACCCTCGGTCATACCGGCCTCCGCCGGCGCGAGCGGCTACATCCGCTTCGATCACTTCGTGTCAGGAAACATCTCCGAGGACTACGAGGGAGCCCTGTCGTTCCGGTTCGTGGGTGCCGAGGACCAACCCGTGGTGTTTCTCTATCAGTTCGTCTCCGGCGGGCTGCGCCTGGCTCACGTACCGTCGGACAACATCCGCGACAAGGTGGTACTACGCGAGAGCCTCTCTCCGGTCATCATCTTCTTCTCCTTCGAGGACGGTGACTCGACATGAGTCTCGTGCAGCTCACCGACGTCACGGTTTCCTTCGGTGAGCGGACGGTTCTCGACGGGGTCAAGCTGTCTCTGAGCCGCAGCTCGCGGGTGGCCCTGACCGGCGCGAACGGCAGCGGGAAGACCACGCTTATGCGCATCATCGCCGGGCACGTTCAGCCGGACAGCGGAACGGTGGTGCGACGCCGCGACGCCCGCATCTCCTACCTTCCCCAGTCGGTCGAGCATTTCGTCGGCCACACCGTGCGAGAGGAGGCGGAGCGCGCCTTTGATTATCTGCGGGACCGCCTCTCGCGCCAGGAGGAGCTCGGCCACATCCTCGCGGAGACCACTGAGACGGATGAGCAGGCCACCGACCTCCTCCACGAGTTTCACGAGATACAGGAGCTCATCGAGGAATCGGGGTTCTATGACCGCGAGGCACGCATCGACGAGGTGCTCCGCGGGCTCGGATTCCGCGCGGAGGGCTTCGATGCTCCCATCGAGGAGCTTTCGGCCGGCTGGCGTATGCGCGCGGCCCTCGCCCGTGTTCTGCTCGAACACCCCGACCTGCTGCTCCTCGACGAGCCGACCAACTATCTCGACATCGAGGCGCGCGAGTGGCTCATGGACTTCCTCACGCGGTATCGCGGCGGATACCTCCTCGTCTCCCACGACCGCTACTTCCTCGATCGGGCCACCGACCACGTGGCGGAGCTCTTCATGGGGGATCTCCGCCTCTACACCGGAAACTTCTCCGAATACGAGGTACAGCGAGAACGCGAGCTCGAACAGCTGCGAAAGGATTACGAAGCCCAGCAGGCCTACATCGAGCGCCTCGAGTCCTTCATAAACCGCTTTCGATACAACGCGTCCAAGGCCTCCCTTGTGCAGAGCCGGATAAAGGAGCTCGAGAAGGTGGAGCCGATCGAGATCCCCGAGGGCCTGAAGCCCATGCACGTGCACTTCCCCCAGCCTACACGGACCGGTCGCATCGTCGCCGAGCTCTCCGGCCTGGAAAAGCGCTACGGCACGGACGCAGTGTTCTCCGGCATCGACGTCCACATCGAGCGGGGCGAGAAGGTGGCGGTGGTGGGGCCGAACGGCGCGGGCAAGTCGACCCTCCTTCGCATCCTTGCCGGCCGTGACCAGGACTTCGGCGGTGAGCTCTCCTGGGGCACCGGGGTGAAGACGGCCTATTTCTCCCAGGACGAGCCCGATGCCCTCGACTCCGAGTGCAGCATTCTCGAAGAGGTCGAGCGGGATGCTCCCACACAGATGGTTCCCCACCTGCGGGCCATGCTCGGCGCCTTTCTGTTCCGGGGTGACGACGTGTTCAAGCAGGTGCGCGTCTTGAGTGGCGGTGAGCGGAGCCGGCTGATCCTCGTGAAGATGCTCCTGCGCCCGGCGAACCTCCTCGTGCTCGACGAGCCGACCAACCACCTCGACATGAGCTCCAAGCGCGTCCTCGCGGACGCCCTCGGGCGATTCGAGGGAACGGTGGTCTTCGTCTCCCACGACCGCTACTTCATGCGCGATGTGGCAACCCGCGTGATCGAGCTCCACCGACCCGATCAGAGAAAGCCGGCCTGGCTGCGCGATTTCAAGGACGGCTACGACTACTATCTTCGCCGGACGCAGGCCGAGGCGGCCGCGCCGCAGGCGGCGGCGGGAGACGCGGCGGCGGGAGACGCGGTCAGGGACCAGGCCACCGGGGGAGCGGCCGCTGCAGCCTCTCAACGGGGGGCTCCGGTCTCACGGGGACCGGCGCCGGAGCAGCACTGGGCCGCGCAGAAACAGCAGAAGAGCCGCGCGCGAAAGCTCGAGAAGCAGGAAGGCGAGATCCTCGCGGAGATCGATCGCCTCGAAGCCGAGCATGGGAGCGTGCAGGAGGAGCTGGCCCGCCCCGAGGTCTACGCCGACGGCGAAAAAGTAAAGACGCTTACCGCGCGCCTCGAGGACATCGACCGAAACCGCAACGAGCTCACCGAGCAGTGGGAGCGACTCGCCGGCGAGCGCGAGCTCATCGAGGAGGAGCTTGGTGGGTGAGCCCGCAGGGGCACGCGCAGGAGAGCGGTTTTCGGCCTTTGCGGCCCGCCATATAGCGGGGTCCGTGGTCACCTCGGGGAGCCTCCCGGAGCGATGTGCCACCGACATGAGCATCTTCCGCCGCACGCCCGCGGCGGTTCTCCGCCCCCGGGACGAATCCGACATCATCGCGACTCTCTCGTTTGCGCGCGCCGAAGCAGTACCGGTGACCGCGCGGGCCGGCGGAAGCAACACCGGTGGGGCGGCCCTCACGGGCGGGATCGTGCTCCTCTTCGACCGCGGCGAGACATGGAGCCGGCTGGCCTACGACCCCGATACCGCAGAGGTAACCGCGGGACCTGCCGTCCGCCACGATGAGCTTCAGGCGCTGCTTCGCCGCAAGGGGCGGATGCTCCCCTCGGACCCCTCGAGCGGGCCGCTGTCGCGAATCGGTGGAAACATCGCAACGAAAGCGAGCGGACCGCATGCACTGAAACACGGCGCCGTGGATCGATACCTCGAGGCCCTGCGCATGGTAACTGCCGAGGGAGACGTGATCGCGACGGATCGACCGAGGGAGCTCACGGCGCGCATTCGGGACGGCGTCGAGGAAATCCGGCGGCGGGCTCTGGCGGACGATGGGGTTCTCGCACTGCTTCGACGGCGACGTGACATGAAGATCGCAAGCGGCTACAACCTCTTCGCCCTTCTCGAGGAAGACGCCTGCCTCCGGCGGGCGCGGCTGCTCGCGGGCAGCGTCGGCACCCTGGGCATCGTCACCGAAGCCCGCCTGCGAACCGTCCCGGTGGAGAACGGGCGAACGACGGTGGAGGTCTTTTTCGAGACCGCGCATGCCGCTGTCGGCGCCGCCTCTCGCGCCGTCGAGCTCGGCGCCGCGGCCTGTGAGTTCCTCAACCGGGAGTGCATCCGTATCGTCCGCGCGCGGCATCCGGAGCTCGAGATTCCGGAGGCCGGCTCACTGCTGCTTCTCGAGTTTACCGGTGAGGGACACCACGACGCGGCAACCGCCCTCGCCCGCGAGCTCGGCTCACGCGGCAGCCCGGCCCCCCGCATATCCTCCGACCCCGATGCACAGACCCGCCTCTGGGAAGTGCGAAAGCAACTGCTATTCATCGTGAAAAACCCGGGGCCGGGGCGTGAGGCGCTCTCGGTGGTAAACGACGTGGGGGTGCCGCAGCGCCGCCTGCCCGAGCTGGTCACCTTCGCGGAGGAGCTGTTTGCGCGCCACGGCCTCGAGGCACCAATCTACGGGCACGCGGGAAGCGGGAACCTTCACATGCGCCCGGTCTTTGATCTGCGCGCCGCCGGCGTGGCACAGACCGTCGAGGGAATCGCCGGGGAGATCTACGGTGAGGTAACGCGACTCGGCGGCACGATCACCGCCGAGCACGGGATGGGACCACTTCGCGCGCCCTACCTCGAGCTGGAATGGCCGGCGGAGGCTGTGAGCTGCATGCGGGAGCTCAAGACAGTATTCGATCCCGACGGCATACTGAATCCCGGGGCGATGTTTCCAACGGAGCCCCCGCCCGCCTATCGCTTCGCGGATTGAGTTCGCTTCGCGCCCGCCTACCGTTTCGTTGCCTCGGGCCGAAGATTGCGGTAGGATGCCGCCATGGCCCGTATCTACTCCTGGAATGTGAACGGCATCCGTGCCGCGGCCCGCAAGGGCTTTTTCGACGTACTTACCAACTCGAACGCCGACATCTTCTGCGTGCAGGAGACCAAAGCGCAGCCCGACCAGCTCAGCGAGGACTTCATCTCCCCCGACGGATACCACAGCTACTGGAGCTCGGCCGAGCGCAAGGGCTACAGCGGCGTCGCGGTATTCAGCCGGACGGAGCCGCTTTCGGTCTCGAGGATGGAGATCCCGCGCTTCGACAGCGAGGGCCGTGCGCTCATCCTCGAGTACCCGGATTTCACCCTCATAGGCGCGTACTTCCCCAACAGCCAGGAAGGCGGCAGGCGCCTCGACTACAAGCTCGACTTCTGCGACAGCATGCGGGGAATCTGCGACGAGCTCGACAGCGCCGGCAAGCACATCGTACTATGCGGCGACTACAACATCGCCCACAAACCCATCGACCTCGCGAACCCGAAGCAGAACGAGAAGAACGCCGGCTACCTGCCGGAGGAACGTGACTGGATGGAGACGTTCACCGGCGCGGGCTATCTCGATACCTTTCGCATGTTCAACTCCGAGCCCGGCCACTACAGCTGGTGGACCTACCGCGCAAACGCACGGGCACGGAACATCGGATGGCGTATCGATTATCACTGCGTCAACGGCGCCGCAGCTTCCCGGATCAAGAGCGCCGGTATCCTGCCGGAGATCTACGGCTCGGATCACTGTCCGGTCGTCCTCGAGCTCGAATAGCCTGATCAGAGGCGACCACGCGCGGGCAGACGCACCCGGGCGCCCCCGAACGAGCAAAACACCCGGATATCTACTCATGTTTCCTTTACCGTTGGAGGGTCGAAGGTATTATCTTAGGCTCGACGATATCGGCTGTGGAGGCTATTCTCGCATGGAACAGCAACGGATTCCGCTATTTCCCCTCGGCGTGGTGCTTCTTCCCCGCATGCCGTTGCCCCTGCACATCTTCGAAGAGCGGTACAAAGAGATGATTGCCCGGTGCATAGATGAGAACATGCCCTTCGGGGTGGTCTATTCCGCCGGCTCGAAGCTGCAGTCCACCGGCTGCACTGCACGGGTGGAGCGGGTGATCGAGGAGTACGAAGACGGTCGCTCCGACATCCTCACCCTCGGAGAACGCCGCTTTCACATCGACGAGATGTTCGAGGAACGCTCCTATATGGAGGCCGAGGTCTCCTACTTCGACGATGCCGCGATGGACGGCGCCCGCGAGCACATCGCGGAGCTCACACAGACCGCGGTCGAGCGCCTCGAGACGCTCGGAGACCTCAGTGGGCACGAGATCGAGCGGGCCCCCCTCGAGAGTCTCGACCCGCAGAGCCTTTCGTTCATCATCGGCGCCTCCGGCGTGTTCACCCTCGAAGACAGGCAGAGCTTTCTCGAGATGCGCTCCACCGAGGAGCGCCTCAGCGAGGAGGTCGGCAGACTCGAGCAGAGCATCGCCCAGCGGGAGATGATTCGCGACGCCCGGCAGACGCTGGGGCTCAAGGGCGATCTCTCGCATCTTCTGAACTGATTGACAACGCCGCATCCGCTTGCCTAGAATCCTATATACGGCGGGGGACGTGAACCATGAGTGAATACCAGAAACAGATTACCGAGCTCGATAGATCCATCTCGGAACGTGAAGCCCACATGGGCACGCTGCGGGCAACGATCGGCCGTTACGTGCGCGAGCATCGCAGCGACCTCGTGGAGCAACGGCGCCTTCGCACAAAGGTAAAGGAGGCCGACGCCAGGCAGAAGGAGTTCGATGAGGCATCGGCGCAGGCGGCAAAGCTCGAACATCTGCAGAATCGGCGTCAGGAGCTCCAGGAACAGATCACCGATGCCCAGGCCGAAGTCGACAGGATGTCGGAGGAGATCAAACCCCTCTGCCGGGACGTCGGCAAAGCGGCATTCAAGACCTACCGGGATAATCCCTTCGTCGATCCGGCCATCGAGGGAATCTTCTCCTCCCTGCTCGAGCACGAGGAGGAGCTCAAGGAGCTCGACCGCCAGATCGGCGAGCAGGAGACGGAGCTCGCCAAGCGCTCGTCCGTGGCCAAGCTCATGTCCCGTGGCCG